>JAJFIJ010000255.1 GCA_021775105.1 Rhodospirillales bacterium
CCAGTATGGATTTCGAATCCAAGGTCGCTCTGTTGGGTGAGATGGGTGCCTACGCGCGCTCAAGAGACCCTTTGGTCAAACAGGTTTCTGCGTCAATGTCTGGCGAATGGCAGGCTGTTCAAATTGTTCGTGCCGGCGGAGAGCGCATGGCCGATGTCCGCCCACTGGTACGCCTTGGTGTGTCGGTGATTGTAGAAAAAGATGGACGCATGGAAACCGGCAGTCATGGAACCGGTGGACGCACAGCCTATGATCCCTATATTGAACCAGACGTCTGGAAAGCTGCCATTGATGAAGCATTGCGTCAGGCACTGGTCAATCTTGACTCAATTCCCGCACCGGCCGGCGAGGTTCCGGTTGTCCTAGGTCCCGGCTGGCCCGGCATTTTGCTGCATGAAGCGATTGGTCACGGACTGGAAGGCGATTTTAACCGCAAGGGCACTTCGGCGTTCGCCGAATTGATGGGCAAACGCGTCGCCTCGCCAGGCGTTACCGTGGTTGATGATGGCGTGATCGATGATCGCCGCGGATCATTAAGCATTGATGATGAAGGTACGCCGACAGAAAACACGCCGCTGATAGAAGACGGCATTCTGACCGGTTATATGCAGGACCGCATGAACGCCCGATTGATGGGTATGAAACCAACCGGAAACGGACGCAGACAAAGTTATGCCCATGCGCCCATCCCCAGAATGACCAATACCTATATGCTGAACGGCGACACCGAGCCCAAAGAGATCATGAGTTCTGTGAAAGACGGTATCTACGCCGTCAATTTCGGCGGTGGCCAGGTCGATATCACATCCGGAAAATTTGTCTTTTCCTGCACCGAAGCCTACGCAATCGAAAATGGAAAAATAGGTGCGCCCCTGAAAGGCGCAACGCTGATTGGCAACGGCCCTGATGTCCTGACGCGCGTATCAAAAGTCGGTAATGATCTCGCCCTTGATCCGGGCGTCGGCACCTGCGGTAAGGATGGTCAGGGTGTACCCGTCGGCGTCGGTCAACCGACATTATTGATCGATAGCATCACGGTTGGCGGCACAGCAGTCTAGATAACTGTCCGCTCCGGTGGAAAGTTTACACGAACGGACGTACCCGCTTTTAACTCGCTTTCGATGGTGACACTGCCACCGTGAAGTTCTGTCAAGGACCTCACCAGAGACAGACCCAGTCCTGTTCCCGGTTGTGAACTTTGCAAGCTACCTTCCCTGATCTGCTTAAACGGTTCCATAATTGTCGGGATGTGCTGTTTGGCGATGCCGATACCCGTATCGCGAACCTCAATCTGGACACCGCGCTCGTTATCATGACCGACGTCAATCTCCACACGTCCATCAGGCAGCGTAAACTTGATCGAATTAGATAACAAATTAAGCAGAATCTGTTTTACCCGGCGCTCATCTGCCCATAAATCCGGAATGTCGTCCGGAACCGACAATGATAAAGAAACCCTTGCTGCAAAAGCCCGCTCTGCCACCATATTTTTGCAATCAATGGCAATTTTCGTCAGATTCAGCCGTTCTTCGTGGATGTCTTTTCCACCGGCCTCGATTTTCGAAATATCAAGTACATCCGAAATCAGGGCGAG
Source organism: Rhodospirillales bacterium (assembly GCA_021775105.1). GTDB lineage: Bacteria > Pseudomonadota > Alphaproteobacteria > Rhodospirillales > Casp-alpha2 > JAJFIJ01. Next base: position 1,595 of record JAJFIJ010000255.1, read on the forward strand.
AAGATGCTGTCCGGAATGACCGATATCCTGAGCATATTCGCAATATTTATCCTGCCCTATTGGTCCCAGTATCTGCCCCTCCAGTATTTGTGAAAACCCGAGGATGGCATTCAAGGGGGTGCGCAATTCGTGACTCATATTGGCAAGGAAATCCGATTTTGCCCGATTTGATGTTTCTGCCGCTTCCTTTGCCTGAAGCAATGCCAATTCAGTGTGTTTCTGGCGCGAAACATCGCGTATGGTTCCCTCAACACCGAGCGCCTTACCGTTCTTGATCCAGTAATGGCTACTGGCGGATGCCCAGACAGTGCTTCCATCCTTGTGTCGAAGAGCTGCTTCGAAATTACTTACTTTCCCGTCGCATTTTTCCAGTTCTGCAAGAAACCCGGCCCGACCGTCAGGGTCTATATAATAGTCTCCCCACTTTTTCCCCAGAATTTCTTCTGGTGAATATCCCAGCAATTCCTTTATTGACGGAGAAACCAGCACCATGCGTCCGTTCGTATTCGTGCGATAGAAAATATCTTGCATGGTATTCAGCATGGACTGAATTTCGTCAGCTGATTCCCTGATCTTGTCTTCAGCAATCTTGCGATCTGTAATATTGCGAACAGAAAGGATACAATAGTCCGGTTCACCCTGGCGGTCCCGAATGCACTGCGCATGGATTTCCGCGTAAATGGTTTCCCCATGCTTGCGAATAAAGCGTTTTTCCATGGAATAGGCCGAATCCCCTTCACCAGAAACGGCGAGGTCAAACAGGCGAATATTTTCTTGCAGATCGTCGGGATGTGTGAGGTCGACCCATGTCAGCGGGCTAAGCTCTTCGCGGGTATAACCCATCATCTGGCAAAAGGTGTCGCTGGCAGAAATCCAGCTCTTGTCAACAACCCGGTAGATCGCCGCGCCAATCAGGGGATGCTTGAAAAAATTACGGAACCGTCGCTCGCTTTCCTGTAAATCCTGCGCTTGTGAAAGAGAGTTAAGCTTGGCCCCCATCAACGCGGCGATGGCCTCAAGCACCTGAAGGTCTTGATTGTTGTAATGACCAACATCAGGATGTTCGCTGTCAATTACACCAAGCACCACTCCACCATGCAGGATTGGCACACAAATTTCAGAGCAGGCTTCCCCAAGGTCGACGATATAGCGTTGGTCCTGACTTAAATCTTCGACGACAATTGACGTTCGCGATTGTGCAACAGCTCCTGTTATTCCTTTGCCAATAGGAATTTCAAGGCGGTTTATGATTTCCTCGCCTGCCGGATTTTTATCCCCAATTGCAGCGACCTGAAAAAGGATTTGCTGTTGATGGTCGAAAAAATAAATGACGCAGTCGTCAAACCCCAGTTTCCCGACCACCTCCCGGGCAGAATACCAGGCGAGTTCTTTCTCCGTTAAAATGCTGATCAGCTTGATCGCGAAATCGTTGAGGATTTTCAGGCGGGTGTTTTCGCGCGTCAACCCGCTCACGTCGCCGGGCATTTCACCTTTGCGGTTTTCTTTCACGAAAAAGACCCTTTCGGTAAGCCTTTATCCTGTCGCCAGACAGAACCGGATTATCCTACGGGTGTCTCAAAACGTCAGCAAGCGTCGCACCGGGCCGACATGTTAATGGACGTGAATAGAAAATCTTTAATAAGCGTATTCCGTAAACACCGGGTCAACGGATTTTTGCCAGCGCCGATCATAAGCGCACAACAACTCCTCCGCCGGCGTCATACCGGATTCCGCAATCTTGAACAGGGGTTTGAGGAAATGTGCCTCATCCAGCCCGACGCTGTCGAGACGTTTGCGGTTACGCAGTCCAGCATGTGCCAGATCCAGCACATCTTTGGCAATATCGCAGACTGTTCTGTTGCGAAATGGTGTCTTGAGTGCGTTTCGGGGGACTTCGGCGCGAAGATAGTCATGCTCTTCCTGTGTCCAGTCCCTGATCAGATTATAGGCGATATCAAGCGAAGCATCATCGTATAACAAGCCGACCCAGAACGCCGGAAGAGCACACAAACTCGCCCACGGGCCGCCATCCGCACCGCGCATTTCGAGGAACTGTTTAAGTCTCACTTCCGGAAAGGCGACGCTTAAATGATCAACATAATCAGACATTTTCGGAAATTCGCCGGGCAGGATCGAGAGTTTCCCTTCCATAAAATCACGGAATGATAACCCCGACGCATCGAGATATTCGCCGCCCCGGTAAACAAAATACATCGGCACATCGAGGATATAATCGACGTAGCGTTCGAACCCGAAACCGTCTTCAAAAACGAACGGCAGGGTTCCGCAACGGTCGGGGTCGGTATCAGTCCAGATGTGCGAACGATAAGACAGGAACCCGGACGGTTTGCCGTGGCGGAACGGAGAGTTGGCCCAAAGCGCCGTCGCAATGGGTTGCAGCGCCAGAGATACGCGGAACATCTTGACCATCGTCGGTTCGGAATCAAAATCCAGATTGACCTGAACCGTACAGGTCGATTTCATCATATCAAGACCGAGATTGCCTTTTTTCGGCATGTAGTCGCGCATAATCTTGTAACGGCCCTTGGGCATCCAGGGGACTTCTTCGGCCATCACTTTCGGACGATAGCCAAGTCCGAGAAAGCCGATTCCCAATTCCGAAGCGATCGCCTTGACCTGTTGCAAATGCGATGTCACTTCGCCGCAGGTCTGATGAATGGTTTCTACCGCATCACCAGAAAGCTCAAGTTGCCCCGCCGGTTCAAGAGAGATTGTACCGCCACCATCTTTCCGGAGCGCAATCACATTTTCGCCTTCATAAATGGGTTCCCAACCGAACCGCTGAAGTTCGATAAGGACCCGGCGGATGCCATTTTCCTCGTCATAGGTCAGCGGACTCAGGTCATCAAGATGATAGGGAAACTTTTCATGTTCGGTGCC
>JAJFIJ010000256.1 GCA_021775105.1 Rhodospirillales bacterium
TAACCGGTAGGATCGGATGAGGGCATGAGCACTCTGTTCGACGCCAATGCGCCACACCCTCTGGCGGACAGGTTACGCCCGCAGAACCTGAGTGAGGTTGTCGGACAGGGCCATCTGCTTGGCGGCGAAGGTCCGATCGGGCGAATGGTTTCGGGCGGACGGATGAGTTCCATTATTCTCTGGGGGCCGCCGGGGACCGGCAAGACAACGACCGCCAGATTGCTTGCTGAACACAGCGATCTGGAATTCGAGCCGCTCTCAGCCGTATTTTCCGGTGTTGCCGATCTTCGTAAAGTGTTCGACCGCGCCCGTCAACGGCGTGATCTGGGGCGGGGTACCTTGTTGTTCATTGACGAGATTCACCGTTTTAACCGTGCCCAGCAGGATGGCTTCCTGCCTTACGTGGAAGACGGGACAGTAGTGCTGGTGGGCGCGACGACGGAGAACCCGTCGTTTGAACTGAATGCGGCTTTGTTATCGCGGGCACAGGTTCTGGTTCTCAACCGCCTGAATGATGAGGCGCTTGAGACGCTTCTCCTGCGGGCTGAAACAGAAATGAGGCATGCCCTGCCACTGGATGACGATGCCAGATCGTCTTTGCGCGCTATGGCTGACGGCGATGGACGCTATCTGCTTAACATGGCAGAGGAGGTTTTCTCGCTGCCCGCTGAAAGCAAGTTAAGCACAGCGGAACTCGCCCAAGCGGTCCAGCGACGTATGCCGCTTTATGATAAATCTCAAGATGGTCACTATAATCTGATCAGTGCGTTGCATAAGTCGTTACGGGGTTCTGATACGGATGCAGCCCTTTACTGGTTTGCCCGGATGCTGGGCGGCGGAGAAGATCCCAAGTATGTCGCCCGCAGGCTGGTCCGTTTTGCCTCGGAAGATATTGGTCTGGCCGACCCGATGGCCTTACCCCAGTCCATAGCGGCCTGGGATGCCTATGAACGACTTGGATCACCGGAAGGCGAATTGGCGTTGGTACAGTGTGTGATTTATCTTGCCACTGCACCAAAATCAAATGCAGCCTATACGGCTGAGAAGGCCGCCAAAAGGGCTGCGCGCGATACCGGATCCTTGACCCCACCCCTGCATATTCTGAACGCTCCGACGGGAATGATGAAGGATATGGGATATGGTGACGGATATCAGTATGATCACGAATCAAACGATGGGTTTTCCGGCCAGAATTACTTTCCGGACGGAATGCACCGACATAAGTTCTACGCACCCAAAGACAAGGGATTTGAGAGAGAAATCGCTAAACGGCTGGATTATTGGGATAAACTCCGTCAGCAGAAAAGCTGAATTGTTTCAATCCTGATCAGGAATGATGGGGAATACATGTCGCCAACACTATTGATATCAGTTGCCTTGGGGGGTGCTGTCGGGGCTGTAAGCAGGGTTTTGATGACATCTGCCGCCGGGCATTGGCTTGGCCACGGATTTCCCTTCGGGACGCTGATCGTCAATATTCTTGGCTCATTCCTGCTTGGCTGCCTTATCGAAGTCATGGCCCTTGTCTGGTCGCCGGGCGAGGAAATCCGGGCCTTTCTGGTAATTGGCATTTTGGGTTCATTTACGACCTTTTCAACATTTTCGCTGGATACATTTATCTTGATCGAGCGTGGAAATTATCTGGCCGTGGCGGGATATATTGGTGGTTCGGTTGTTGTATCCGTTCTCGCGTTTGTTTTGGGGATGGCGGTTTTTCGTCAAATTCTTTCATGAGTGCTGTCAAAATTATTGAAGTCACCTCGCCAGAAGACGGCATTCGGTTGGATAAGTGGTTCAAAGCCCACTATCCCGGCATGGCATTTGGCAGGTTGCAAAAGCTGATGCGGACCGGTCAGGTTCGTGTTGATGGAGGACGGGTCAAGCCGGGAACCCGGTTGGAAACGGGACAAAAGGTGCGGGTGCCGCCTCTGGGTGACATGCCCAAACCTCAACCGCCCAGACCGAAAGTTGTTGAGATAAGTGATTATGACGTCGATGAAATCCAGAAATCCGTACTTTACCGTGACGACGAAATAATCGTTATCAACAAACCGGCCGGATTGGCCGTGCAGGGGGGAACCGGGACATCGCGTCACGTCGACGGTATGCTGGACGCCTTGAGGTCTGGCAAAGGTGAACGCCCGAAACTGGTCCATCGTCTCGACAAGGACACCAGCGGCGTGCTGGTGTTGGCATCTTCCAGCAAATCAGCCCGCCATCTAACTGAATGCTTTCGCACCAGAGAGGTTCGCAAACTTTACTGGGCGTTGACCATCGGAGTTCCTCACCCGGAAGATGGCCTTATTGATCTTCGCCTGCTCAAATCTCCCGGAAGGGGAGGAGAGCGGATGGTTGTGGACGACGTTAGCGGCAAGCGGGCTATATCTCGATACAGGGTTCTCGATAATGCCGGACGCCGCGCGGCCCTGCTGGCAATGGAGCCTCTGACCGGGCGCACCCACCAGCTTCGCGTGCATTTGGTAGAAGCGTTGGGCACGCCAATCGCCGGTGATGGAAAATATGGCAGCAGCGAGGCCTACCTGGAAGGTGATGGAATCTCGAAAAAACTTCATCTTCATGCCAGATCCATTCGCATTCCGCTGATCAATGGTAAATCTGTAGATGTATCTGCAAACGTTCCCGAACATTTTCAATCAAGCCTCGATTACCTTGGGTTTCATATTGAGGCAGACTATGATCTATTCTTGGACTTGGATTGATTTCAGAAAAAATGTCCGCGGGTATATCTTTGACCCGGACAGAGGAAGCAGATGAGAATCCTTGTTGTTGAGGATCACGAACGTTTCGCAGGTTTCATCAAGACCGGCCTTGAAAAGGAAGGTTTTACGGTGGATTTAACAATGACTGCCAACGAAGGCGATGCAGCCTTTGCCGCAGTCAAATATGATGCAGTGGTTCTTGATCTGGGATTACCTGATGCCGACGGCCTGACGTTACTTAAAGACTGGCGCAATCAGGGCAGCAGCACGCCTGTATTGATCCTTACGGCACGCGATGGTGTTGATGACCGGGTTACGGGTCTCAATGCTGGTAGTGACGACTATATGCTGAAACCGTTCGCCATGGAAGAACTGGTCGCCAGACTTCGTGCCCTGTTGCGCCGCCCGGGTGGGACATTGGGTACGGTTATCGAGGTTGGTAATCTTTCATTTGACGCGACGGCACGTGAAGTACGGATTAACGATATCTCGCTGGCGATTTCGCGTCGTGAGATGGGGGTGCTGGAACACCTTATGCGCCGCGCCGGTCGCGTGGTCCCAAAGGATGTCCTGGAGGACAAGATTTACGGGTTTGATGAGGAAGTTTCCTCCAATTCCGTCGAGGTTCATGTTTCAAGATTACGTAAAAGGCTGGCGGCATCAGATGCCGACGTTGCTGTGCATACGATCCGTGGTGTCGGGTATTTGCTGTCCGTCGAAGAAGATCAGGACTAGGTGTGGGTAAAGTACTGGGCTGCTGATGGAATTTGATGAATCAGGAAGATGGCGTCTGGAACCCGGAAACCCAAGCGAGACGGTTTCTGAATTCAAAAGCATGCTGGATGATCTTACCCGGTTGATATCAGACTGGGTTTGGGAAACAGATACAGATTTTCGCCTGACCTATGTTTCGACCCACATTTTTGACAGCCTTGGAATCCTGGCGGATGACGCTGTTGGTAAAAGGCTGCCTCAGTTGGGGGTGTTCCGTTCGGGTTCAGGAATTCCACTTGATCTGGATTTTCATAAACCGTTCCGTGATATTCGATTCGACAGCGAAGACCGGAACGGCAACCCGCGTGCCATGTTGATCAGTGGTTTGCCAATATTTGATACCGTCACAGGAAATTTCAGGGGGGTACGCGGTATCACCAAGGATATCACAGCATCCAAAAAGGCCCGTGAAGTTTCGGACCAGTTGGGATTTGCCGTCGAGAATTTTTCTGAAATCTTTTTCATGACGGATCCTGCTGGTCGACTGGTTCTAGGGAATCGCAAATTCCGCGAAACGAATCGTCAGATCAGTCAATACAACCTTCCGGGTACGCCGCTTGAAGAACATTTGCGTGCGGCCGTTGCAAAGGGGTTAGTCCCTGAAGCTATTGGCAAGGAGGATGAATGGATTTCCTATCGCATGTATCTTCATCGCCATCCCCACGGGCCGTTTGAAATCGTAAGAAACGACAATAAAATTCTGCGCATCTGTGAGGAAAGACTGCCAAATGGCAGCACGGCAACCATTTCCATCGATATTACACAGTTGAAGGCCGCAGAAAATGCTCTGCGCGAAAATGCCAGGCGTAGCCGCGAATTTACTATGAACGCAGCCCACCAGCTCCGCACGCCACTTGGAGTACTTCGGGCCAATGTCGACAATATGGAAGACAAGGAAACCGCCAAGTCCTTGCGTCATGATGTTAAGGTAATTACCCGGATTGTTGAGCAACTGCTGGACGGCAAACGTTGGGAATCAATAGAAATCACACCGGAAGACCGGGTCGACCTGTCCGCCGTCTGTCGTAATATTGTTACCGCCATGGCTCCGGACGCCATTCGGGTGTCGAAAATGCTTGAACTTGATGTCCCGGACGAACCGGTCTGGATTAACGGTCTGGCAGAGCCCCTTGAAGGCGCTATTCGTAACCTGGTCGAAAATGCAGTCATTCACTCGACGCCAAAAACCCCCGTCAGTATTAGCGTCACCCATGAAGGGCAGGTTTCAGTGAAGGATCAGGGGCCAGGGATTGGGGAGGCGGAGCAAGAACTGATCCTTGATGCGGAATTGCGTATTGATCGCCGGGGCGGGCATATGGGGCTTGGGCTTGAAATCGTAAAATCGATTGCGAACGCACATAATGCGATTTTCGAACTGGTCAGTG
>JAJFIJ010000257.1 GCA_021775105.1 Rhodospirillales bacterium
ACCCGCCAGACAAGGGCCATACAGGCAATCAGGGCACCGGGGCTGAACTGTCCATCAATGGCAAACACGGCACCGACAGACAGTGTCGCGGCTCCGGCAATAACCATAATCGACTGGGCAAACGTCTGGAACCGGGCGTTGATTCTGGCTCCCTGAAGATTGGAAAGGGCGAGTTGAGTCGAGCGTTCGCGGAACCTTTCCAGCCAGATTTCTTCCGTGCCTTCGTCTTTTATGAAGCGGAGGTTGTTGAAAATTTCAATCAGCAGGGACTGACAATCCGAGTTCCCTGCCAGCGCATCACTTACGGCGGCCTTTGAATATTTGAGCGCCATATAGGCCCCGCCGCCCATCATCAGCATCAGTACCAGCGGCACAGCGGCCAGCCAGCCACCAATGATGGCGATGGCAATCAGGTAAATCGTCACAAACGGCAATTCCAGCAGGGAGATTGCCATGGGGCCTGCAAAAAATCCGCGAATGCCTTCAAATTCACGTAACCGCGATAGCTGCGTACCGACGGAAGCTTTTTCAAGTCGATTCAGGGGCAAATCAATCAGCTTGTCGACCACGCCGTTATTAACGATCACGTCCAGACGCCCGCCGATATAGGCCAGCAGGGAGCTTCGGAGAAGCCTGATTATGGCCTCGCAGGCGAGCGCCATTCCCACCCCGATAACCAGAAAAACCAGCGTGTCGACGCTTTTGGCGGCGATCACCTGATCAAATACGGCCTTCACAAACAGCGGCGTCGCCAGCCCAAGCAGGCTGACAATAAACGACAGCAAAACCAATTGAACCAGATAAGGTTCGAACCTTCGAATTACGGGACGGAACCATTTCTTTCCGGCGCTTTCTGTATCGTCCTCGGGGACAAAAAAGTAAGCAGTTCCCTTGCGCCGATGGCGTATCTTGTCCGTAATATTGCGATTGTTGGCGTCATAGGCGACGACGTCACCGCTGCGGCTTTCCCACAGAACCATGGAATCACCGGACCTGGTTTCAAAAATACAGGGCAGCAGTCGCTGATCGACATTGCCGACGCGTTGTTCCTGAGCCCAACTGCGGAAATTCAGATTCGCCATAGTATTGCGAATATCGCGGATATCTGCGCTGTCCCACCTTGCCGTCAGAGCCTCGGCGATCTGTCGCGGCGTACCTCGCCATGTCAGCGCATCCAGCAACGGTGCAAGGCAGGCTGCCGCATTCGAAATGGGCTGCCCCTCGGTAAGCTGTTCGACAAGTGCGTGATTTGTCATCGCCCTAATCCCTCAGCTTCTGGCGAAGCTCGCCTTCGACCATGATAAAGTGACGATCGGCCAGCGCCTGAATTTCCGGTCGCGAACTGACGAGAATCATGGTCGACCGACCTTTCAGGGACAGCAGCAGTTTTCGCAGCATGTCGTCGCTTTTGGCATCAAGCGAGAGATTGCCCTCGTCAAACAGGATCAGTTTGGGGTCATCGACCAGGGCGCGGACAATGGCAATACGCTGACGGACGCCGCCGGGGATCCGCTCAACCGTGCTGCCGCCGACCTGGGTATCGAAACCTTCCGGCAGGTTTTTGATTTCCTGATCAAGGCCAAGCGCTTCGGAAAGTTCAAGCGCCCGATCAATGACCGCGCCTTTCTGATAGCCGGTCATGTTGTCGATCAGGTTGCCGCTGTAAAGCGGCGCGTTATGCGAGATCATTGAAATTTCGCCGCGCACGGAACGCAGGTCGTAATCAAAAATATTCATGCCATCGAGAAGAATTTGCCCACTCTGCGGGCGGAGCAGCCCGAGAATCAGGAACATCAGGGTGGTGCGGCCTGAACTGTTGGCCCCTTCCAGTGAAATGATTTCGCCCGCTTCGACTTCCAGATTAACGTTCTTGATAAACGGGTCCGGCGCGTTGCCATAGGCGAAATTCAGATCCCTGATTTCGATGGCCCCGGAAATTTCCGGAATGGCCGGAAGGTCACGCGGACATTCTTCCGGCAATCTCATGACCTCTGCGGCTTTCGAAGAGGCGACCTTGACAGTCTGGTAACTGGTCCAGATGCTCATTGCCGAAAGCATCGGTTGAAGGGCGCGACCGGACAACAACATGCAAGCGGCAAGTTTCCCCGCCGTCAGGTCGCCCTGAACCACCAGATACCCGCCGTAACCGATCACTGAAATAATATTCAGCTGACTGAACAGGCTGCCGAGACCCTGGGCAACGGCTCCCTCCAACGCCACTTTACGAACTGACTGCGCGGTGCGTTCCTGTAAGCGTTCAAACCGTCGCATCATGGTTGGTTTGAGGTTCATCGCCTTGACGGTATGAATGCCGTTCAGCACCTCAAGCAGGAAATCGTATCGTGAATCATCTGTTGAAACCCGGTTTCTGACAGCTGTACGCAATCGGCCGCCGACGATCAGCGCAAGAAACCCGAAGATGCAGATCAGGGTGATCGGCACAATTACAAGCTTGCCGCCGAGCATATAAACCAGAGATATAAAAAGTGCCGCAAACGGCAAATCAATCATCAAGGTGGCAATCTGGGTTGAATAAAAATCTTTTACCGCGCCAATGGAATTGACTTTTTCAAGGTATGATCCGGCTGATTCCGTCTCGAAAAGTTCGTACGGGCACCGCAAAATCTTGTCGACCGCAGTCATCCGCGCAAGGTGTTCGAACTGTCCGCCGTTCCAGGAAATGATGCGGGTGCGGGCGGTCTTCAGAATGTTGTCGAAAATGATGACGATGGTCAGGCCAATCGCCAGTACATAGAGAGAATTTGCGGCTCCCAGGGGCAGAACGCGGCTATAGACCTGCAGGATAAAAACCGGTAACGCCATGGCGAACAGATTGATAACGAGCGATAGAAACAGGATCTCTATCCTGTTCCATGACCGCTTGGGAACGGCTTTGACGACTGTTCGCAAGTCGCTGCTCATCTGAATTCCCCCAAAAATTCCGGCACCCTGTTTTATTTTGTTGTATCAGGTGTTGCACAGATTGAATTCTATATGCAAGTGGTCTTTTGTTCAGTTTATGTTCTTGTTTCTATTTCATCCGTCAGGTGGATTGATCCGTTGTCCGGATCGGAATATCCTCGAAATCGGTTTCCTTATGGAAGCGTTCATCCGTTGTGTAGTGAATCACACTTCGGGGAGTTATAGGAAGGGAAATTTTTCCCGCACGATTTTTAAGGTTTCTGATCATGGCTGACGAAAACCCGCCGGAAGAAAATGAAGTCCCGGAAACAGGTCCCGAAGACGGACAACCTGAATCCGGAGACTGGACAGATTCGCGCGGGCGGGCCAGTGGCGGTGATGAAGATGACGAGCAGGCAAGATTCGGTGGTGACGATGACGGCGATGGTGATGGTCCCGACCCGTCCGCTGCAAACATCCATACCGGCGACCGGGATGAATGGGAAGCGGCACCCATGGCAAGCGGTCCGGAAGAAGGTGCCCCGCGGGCACGCATAGAAGTCCCGCACCGCGAAGCCCCGGAGGGAACGCCCCCTGATGATATCTCGCCGCCGGAAATTGGCGGCCCGGCCGATTATGTCGATACCCCGGAGCCGGAATTCGCCTGGCAGACGTTTCCGCGTGAGTACGATGCCGATGCGGAACAAGTGGAAAATGAAAATCCGACGGACCGCCTGGAAGATCTGATACGCGATGCTCTGGAATCACCCGAGAATGCTCAGGTTGAGGAAACCGGTACCCCGACGACGGCAACATCTGCAACCACGGCGACGACAGCCACATCAGCCACGACTCCAACCACCGCAACGTCAGCCACAACCCCGACCACGGCCACCACTGGCACAACTGCAACCACTGCAACTACAGGCACAACAGCGACGACGGCCACGACCGGTACAACGGCGACCACGGCAACGACTGCGACGACCGGGACAACGGCCACCACCGGGACAACGGCGACGACGGCAACGACGGGCACGACTGCGACGACGGCCACGACCGGTACAACGGCCACCACTGCAACGACGGGCACAACAGCGACGACGGCCACGACCGGGACAACGGCGACGACGGCAACGACGGGCACAACAGC
>JAJFIJ010000258.1 GCA_021775105.1 Rhodospirillales bacterium
AACGCCTACGGATGGATGAAAACTGAATCAGGCGTGCATCGCCTTGTTCGCATTTCTCCCTATGATTCTTCCGCACGTCGCCACACAAGTTTCTCATCTATCTGGATATATCCCGTGATCGACGATGCCATTGAAATTGAAATCGAAGACAAGGATCTAAGGGTTGACACCTACCGCGCATCTGGTGCCGGTGGGCAGCACATCAACAAAACCGACAGTGCCATCCGCTTAACCCACCTTCCTTCGGGAATCGTTGTCCAGTGCCAGAATGATCGCTCCCAGCACAAGAACCGCGCTCAGGCGATGTCGATGATGAAAGCCAGATTGTATGAGGCAGAGTTGCAGAGACGTGAAGAGAAATCGCAGGCTGAGCATGACGCCAAAACCGATATCGGCTGGGGACACCAGATTCGCTCCTACGTGCTGCAACCCTATCAGATGGTCAAGGACTTGCGGACAAATGTCGAAACCTCGAACACGCAGGGTGTGCTGGATGGCAACCTAGACCCGTTCATGGAAGCCGCTTTGGCACAACGGGTTAAGGGTGACGTAAATGAGTCCGAAAGTTAGTCAAATAAATTTCAATCCGCTCTTTGCCCTTGCCAGGATTTTTGCGTTTCAAAGATACAGCTCCAACTTCTCTGGTTGAGCGCACGTGAGTGCCGCCACAAGGCACTTCTGAAAATCCGTCTATTTTCCAGAAACGGTGCTCGTTATCCTGATCGCTGAAATCGCAGTTGATTTGTCGATCCGAGAAGACAATTTCCCTGACATCGCGTTCGAAATTCGGCAATTCAGGTGCAATGCTTTCGCTCCATTCAAAATCAATACGGGCTTTCTCTTCACTGATATGCGCGCCAATCTTATGAACCCCAGGCAAGTCCCGATAAGCCAGTTCCAGTACAAGTTCAGCTGCAAAATGCAGACGCATCAATCTGAACCGTCGTGCCCAGTCGATTTTCATCATCACATGATCGCCGATAGCAAGTCCGTGATCAGGCTCAAGTTGGTAATAAATTTCTCCCTCTTCTTTTCTGGCATTTACAACGGGACGGTCATTAAACAGACCTTGATCACTTTCCTGTCCTCCTGAAAAGGCAAAAAAACCGTTTCGGCAACGCAAACTTCGTCTTCGTTTACCGCAGTGACACTCGTTTCCAGTTCCGTCAAATACGGATCTTGCCAGAAAATTTTTCGAACCATGCAACATTTAACCCGATGTCGATTTATTAATCATATAATGGCAAGGTTACAAAATGCGGCTTTGATATTGAAGAAGTCTTTCAGGTATTATGTTTCATGCATTGTATGTCCATCAGGAACCGTTTCATGGTCACTTTTTTTCGAGCTCTGGCAATCGCTGTTGTCGTGACCCTGATACCAATCACTTCCGCATTTGCAGAAAATGTTGCCGGTGGACTCGTTCATGAGGTCAAAGGCGGTGTATTGGTCCATGACATGGACAATATGTGGAGCAGTTTCCGGCGGGAAGGCGGTGCCGACATCAATGCCGAAGTGATTTTCGCACCATCGCTCGATATTCTCGGTGGGAAAGTCCGCCCGGCCTTGGGCGCATCTGTAAATACTTCGGGCGACACCTCCAAAATATATCTGGATGCTCGCTGGGAATATGGTGCGGACAACGGGTTGTTTTTTGCCTTTGGTGTTGGCGGAGCCATTCATAACGGGGAAGAGCATCTGGTCAGCAGCAACAAGAAGGCCCTGGGTTCAAAAATCCTGTTCCACATCCCTATTGAAATTGGTTATCACATTGATACCCATCACGGAGTATCGGTTTATTTTGACCATATCTCCAACGCCTATACCCAGACTGAAAATGAAGGCCTGGATACCCTCGGCTTGCGTTACGGTTATCGGTACTGATTCTCTCATCCTCAAACCTGCCTTACTGGAAAGCCGATGTCGGATCACCTTAAAGGCCTGTTAATTACGGTTGCCGGTATCATTGCCCTTAGCCCCGACAGCCTTATCGTCCGTATGATCGACACCGACCAATGGACGCTTCTGTTTTGGCGAGGAATTATCAGCGGACTGGGAATCGCTCTTTTGAGTGCGGGATTTCATGGGCGCAATACCCTGACTGCCTTTCAGCGTGTTGGGCGGTCAGGCGTGGTGCTGGCGATCGTATTTACTGCCAGCACAATCTTTTTCATCACGGCACTGCATTACACCAGTGTCGCCAACACCTTGATACTTGCTGGAACCGCCCCGATTTTTGCAGCCCTGATGAGTTGGGTATTGCTTTCTGAACGGGTCCACTTCCGGACCCTGATTACAATGATCGTGGTTTTTGGCGCTGTTGCTTTAATTGTTTCCGGGAGCTATGGCAGTGGTTCAATCTGGGGGGATGTGAGCGCGCTGGCCTGCGCTGTAATGATGGCAGCGACATTTGTCATTATGCGCAGATCAAAGAGCCATGACATGACCCCGGCGATGGCTTTGAGTGGTTTTGTCACTGCAGTAGCAGTGTTGCCTTGGGCTGCTCCCTTTGATGTCAGCCCCCAGGATGCACTCCTGATCGTTGTTCTCGGCGTCCTGATCGCCGTTGCTTTTGCCCTGTTGACGATAGGTCCGCGTTATATTTCAGCTCCGGAAGTCAGCATGCTCATGCCGCTGGAAACCGTGTTCGGCACCTATCTGGTCTGGCTTGTTCTTGGTGAAATCCCCGGCACCCATGCTATCATCGGTGGCGGAATTGTTATTCTGGCATTAGCCGTTCATTCGGCTCTGGCTATTCGAAATCAATAAAGACCGCCGGTGCCTGTCGATGGAGTAACGACTGTTCCGCCGGTTGGTAGCCAGCTTTCACCCTGAAGAACCTCTGATTGCCCGGTCGGTTCAGTGCCCGGCTTAAAGGCTTCCAGGATTATGTTGCGGTCCCCAGAGCGTGCCAGTTTACCAGTCCGGGCGTTGATCCGGACCATCCGGACATCAGGTGGAATTCGAAAAGGAATAGCCGGTTTTCCGGCTAGAGCAGCAGCCATGAATTCCCGAAATATCGGGGCCGCAACAGATGATCCTGTTTCACGTTTACCAAGTGGTGTCGGGGTATCGAAGGCGGCAATGACACCAACCGCCAGATCAGGAGAAAACCCGACAAACCACGTGTCCCGCTCCAGGTTAGTCGTGCCTGTCTTACCCGCCAGAGGTTTGCCAACGGCACTTATCCGCCGACCGGTTCCACGTTGCACGACCCCTTCCAGCATGCCGACTACCTGATATGCACTTCCGGCATCAGTCAGTTGTTTGCGGGTATCGGGCAATCGCGGAGGCAACTGATTGGTCCAGAATCCGGCACGACAATTTTCGCAATCTCTCGAATCGTGGCGAAATACGGTTCGTCCGTTGCGATCCTGAATACGGTCTATGAAACTGGGACGGATTTCCTTGCCGCCATTAACCAGCATGGCGTAACCACGGGTGATGTTCATCAAGGTCGTTTCTCCAGCCCCTAAAGCCATCGCCAGAGTTTCAGACAGGTTTTCAACGACACCCATACGTTTGGCGCTTTCCGCGACCGCATCCATACCGATGGTTTGCGCCAGACGCACAGTCATCAGATTTCGGGATTTTTCGATTCCTAGGCGCATTGTCGACGGGCCGTAGAATTTATTGGTGTAATTTGCCGGGCGCCATTTGGGCAATCCGGGGCCCTGATCAATCACGAACGGCGCGTCCAGAATCAGGGTCGATGGCGTATAGCCTTTTTCGATCGCTGCCAGATAAACAAAGGGCTTGAAGGCAGAACCAGGTTGGCGTTTGGCCTGGGTCGCCCGATTAAACTCACTGGCTTCGCGTGAGTACCCGCCGGACATGGCGAGGACACGCCCGGTATGCGGATCCATGGCAACCAACCCGCCATTGATTTCGGGAATTTGCCGGAGCCCGTAAAACCCGGCTGGATAAGGATTGCCCTGGCCGTCTTTTTCAATTGCCTGAACGGAGATGACCTCACCACGTTTCAAAACATCTGAAGGGCGCTTGATTTTTGGGCCTCGTTTCTGGCCCTTGATCCACGGGCGTGCCCATGTCAGTTCAGCGAACGGGATTTTACCGCGCGTGCCGTCCTCCACACCGACATGCATATTGTCGGCATCAGCACCCAGAACAACGGCCAATTGCCAGTTCAGCAACCCCTTGGGGCGGGCAACAGAACGAATGGCCCGTTTCCAGTCACCTGGCAAATCGAGGCGCTCGGACTCGGCAAGTGTCGCAAACGGGCCTCGCCACCCATGGCGGCGGTCATAAGCTATCAACCCCTCGCGAAGCGCCTTGTCAGCCATGTTCTGAAGTTTGGGATCAATCGTGGTGCGCACGGACAGGCCGCCCTTGTATAGCTTGTCTTCACCGTATCGATCGGCCAGTTGTCGGCGAATTTCTTCGGCAAAAAATGGCGCCGAAACAAATTCTGTCTCGGACCGGGTATAGACCTCCAGCGGCTGTGATTTTGCAGTCTCCGCCTCTTCAGCGCTGATGACATTATCAAGCCGCATGCGTTCAATCACCCAATTGCGGCGCACGACAGCGGCCTTGGTCTTTTTGTATGGATGATAATTGTTCGGGGCTTTGGGCAGGGCCGCCAGATAAGCTGTTTCTTCAATGCTAAGCTGATTGAGAGATTTATTGAAATAATTCAGCGCCGCCGCAGCAACGCCGTATGACCCAAAACCAAGGTAAATTTCGTTCAGATAGAGTTCAAGAATCCGATTCTTCGAAAGCGCCTTTTCAATGCGCAAGGCAAGCATCGCTTCCTTGATTTTCCGGGTCCACGAAACTTCATTGGTCAGCAAAAAATTCTTGGCGACCTGCTGGGTTATGGTCGACGCGCCAACCATTCTGCGTTGTTGACCGATATTCTTGATATTGACCAGAATCGCCCGCATCACGCCGGTTGGGTCAACGCCAAAATGTTGGTAGAAATTTTTGTCTTCTGCAGACAAAAACGCACTTATGACCTGCCGCGGCATAGCTTCGATCGGCACAAATATCCGTTTCTCAATCGCATATTCCGCCAGCAACCGCCCATCGCCAGCATGAACTCTGGTCATGACCGGAGGTTCGTAATCGGCCAGTTGCCGATGTTCCGGTAAATCCTGTCCATATTTCTTGAAAATATAGAGAGTGCCGCCCGCGCCAATTATGACCAGCAGAACCAGCATCCCGAAGGTTACCAAAATCGCCCGAACCATATAATTTTAACCCGATATCTCTAAATTCGACGTCCCGCCATGGGCGACCAGAACCAATGATCTGTTCTTTTAACACAAAGGCCATGATCTGGAGAGTCCATAAAGGAAAATTTTGGCAATAGTGTGGCGAATTACGAATATGAACAGGTCCGGGATTCATATATGAAAAATATATTATATATTTTTTATATCTAAAGATATTAAGTTTGAAGTATAGTTTGTTGTAATAAACATTAACAAAGGGAGGAGTAAAAAATGTTTAAAAAACTAACACTGGCTATAGCATTGTCCGCAGCAACCGTTTTACCAAACGGAAGTTACGCAGCAGAAGACGCGGGATACAACAAGGACTACCGGACTTTTCACCAAAACAACAAAATCGAATATGGGAAAATCGGCGATTCCTACACAGCAGACCTCGTTCTCTATCTGGCCGGCAACCAGTTCATGGTGATGGAAGAACTGATTCAGGATTTTTTGACCAAGCACCCGAACATCAAAAACGCCTACGTGGAAACCATTCCGCCGGGACAAATTTTCAAGGGTCAAATCCTCAAGCAGGGAATGATCAACAAACAGAAGACGGCAATGAACCCCGATGTTTTTGCAAGTGTTAACCTTGGCCACCTGAAGAAGCTCAAAGACAAAGGGTTGATGGATAAATACAAAATCTACACCCATAACAAACTCGAATTGATGATCGCCAAGGGCAATCCGAAGGGCATTCAAGGCCCTAAAGACCTGGCCCGTGATGATCTGGTTCAGTCCCACCCGAATCCACTGACTGAAGGCATCTTCAAGTTCTATGGCTCCGCCATGCTGAAAGACATGGGTCTTCATGAAAAAGTCACAGCTAACGCCCAGTGTCGGGGGTGTTGGGCAATCGATGGCAAAACCTGGTTTACCAAACGCCATCATCGCGAAACCCCGGACCGGATTGAAAAAGGTCAGGCAGATGTCGGCATCGTCTGGACGACAGAGATTATTGAAGCGAAAAAACATGGTCGGGCCATTGATGGCGTAGCGATCCCTGCTCCTTTGAATAAAGGAAGCGTCGTCGGGTATGCTATCGGCGTATTGAAAACCGGACGAAACCAAAATAATGCCATGCACTATGTCGGATACCTAAGAACCAAAGCTGCTCAGGACATTTATGCCAAATACGGATTTGTTCCTGCAACGAACTTGGAAACGGCTTATAAACCGATCTTGTAACCACTGAATACGCTGATACAAAAGGGGGAGGTTCATTTTTGAACCTCCCCCTTTTTTCGATTTGTTCTGCTTGAGTTATTAGCGGCTGCGCGCCTCTTCAACGCGGGAGAAGTAAGCGTCTATCCCCTTCTTCATCGCACCGGCGAACCGACGGCGGTACGTCCGCGAACGCAAATTTCGCTCATCTGTCGGGTTAGACAGGAATCCCATTTCGACAAGAACAGAGGGGACGTCCGGTGCTTTAAGTACTGCAAATCCGGCGAAACGATGTGTATTGCGCAGCACCTCGACCTCCTGCTTCAGTGACTTGATCAAATGTCCCGCAAAAGTGGCCGACTGATTCATTGATTCACGTTGCGCCAGATCAATCAGAATATTTGTTACGTCACGGTTTTCATTGGTCAGATCAATGCCGGCGATCAGGTCAGATTTGTTTTCCTTGCTGGCAAGCGTTGCGGCTTCTTTATCAGAGGCATTTTCTGACAGGGTATAAACTGAAGGGCCGTTGATTTTGCGATTTTTGATCGAGTCCGCATGTAACGAAATGAACAGGTCTGCGCCTGCATCTCTAGCTATCTGAACGCGTTCACGTAGACGAATGAAAATATCCCGCTGTCGGGTAAGCAGGACCTTGTAACGACCGCTCGCTTCAAGTCGCTGTTTAAGTTCGCGCGCCATCGCCAGCGTAATATGCTTTTCAAAAATTCCCGAATTACCGATCGTTCCCGGATCCGGCCCGCCATGCCCCGCGTCAACAATGACGACCCGTTTCTCGTTTTGTGGACGAATTGCCGGTTTGCGCGGAGCCAGTTGAAACGCCGCATTCTGGACATTTTGCCCAGACGAAGCCGCGACCACTTGCTGGGGGAGTTGTGGTTGTGGCTGTGCCTGAGGAGATGTTGCCACAACATTGACCGACGGTTTTGTCGGAATACTGGCGGCAGGGATCACCGTGACGGGAGGTTTAGGGCCAACAAACTGGGAGGTCCCGAGTTGGGCGACTTTGATTGGGCCTGCCTTTTGGTGGCGCGTGAAAACGGCTTTCGACGCCCCGACCAGATCGATCACCAAACGGTAACCATAGGTTCCAATTGGTGCCATAATGAATGTCTTTTTGACGATCGCTGGTTGCCTTAAGTCAACAACAACCCGGGAATTTCCCGGCTTATACAGCCCGTAGCGCAATGTTTCGAAGACGCCAGAACGACCCGGCAAGGGACGCGGCGGCAGGCGCCAGCCAACTTCCGGCATATCAATAACCACCCGATAGGGGTTGCTGAGCGAGAATACGTTATAAGGAACCTGATTGGTCAATTCGAATACAACTCGTGTGGCCCGGGCCTGCGGACCAACGCGAACATCCGTTACTACAGCTTCAGCGGCGCTCAAGGCATGCGGTAACATCAACGTGAGAAAACACGTAAATATTGCCGCCATACTGGCAACCTTAAGTCGGATCATACCCAACATATTGCGCAATCCATCGAATCGGTCCCAAAATATACGGGTTACGCCCCCTGGCATCAATATCCATTATATCAACCGGCAGGGGAGTTGTTTTTACCTCTAATTGGCCCATCTCTCAATTAATGTGATTGTGGAACCAAAATCCTACGGTTATGTTAACAGGGTAACGATTCTGACTTCGGCGGATCAAACAGGGGAAACCCTTTTTTTGACCTGCGGGAGGAAGAATTTTACTGAACAGAATTAGGCTATGGCCTTATCAGAAACGATCCTCAGGGTTGTTTCGACTACATACACAACACTAAGTACCCGAGGATCGTCCTCAGGAGTTTTTATTAATGCCGGTTAGAGCAGCTCATACTACCCAAACGAAACGGACATCGCGCCAAGATGCCCTGTCCGGGGTTTACCCATGCGCCGTCGGCATTGACAACACACGCGCCATGGCTGGCGAAAGCACTGCCTTCACCAGCCTTTTCGCGCATTGGAGTTCTAAATTTAATGGCTACAAAACGCATGCTGATCGACGCATCGCATCCGGAAGAGACCCGGGTCGTTGTCGTCAACGGGAACAGGCTGGAAGACTTCGACGTCGAGGTTGAATCACGAAAGCAGCTTAAGGGTAATATTTATCTGGCAAAGGTAACAAGGGTCGAGCCGTCCTTGCAGGCTGCATTTGTCGATTACGGTGGAAACCGCCACGGGTTTCTGGCTTTTAGCGAAATCCACCCGGATTACTACCAAATACCGGTTGCTGACCGCGAAGCCTTACTCGCGCAAGACGTTGCGGAAGAAGCGGAAGACACCGATGATGAGTCCGTTTCAGGCGAAGACGGCCCCGTAGAAACGCTGGGTGGCGATGACGAGGACGAAGCTGAAGCACGTCGGCCACATCACCAACGCCGCAACTACAAGATTCAGGAAGTCATCAAACGTCGTCAGGTTCTGTTGATTCAGGTGGTCAAGGAAGAACGCGGCACCAAGGGTGCTGCGCTGACTACATATCTTTCGCTGGCCGGGCGCTACTGCGTCCTGATGCCGAACACCGCACGAGGCGGCGGCATTTCCAGAAAAATCAGCAATGGATCTGACCGTAAAAAACTGAAAACCATCGTCAATGATCTGGGTATTCCCCAAGGCATGGCTGTAATCGTACGAACCGCCGGGGCCAAACGGTCGAAAGCGGAAATCAAACGCGATTACGAATACATGATGCGGCTATGGAGCATGGTCCGTGACCTGACACTTGAATCGATTGCGCCCTGCATCGTTCATGAAGAAGGCGACCTGATCAAACGTTCCATTCGCGACCTTTATAGCAAAGAGATTGATGAGGTCGTGGTCGCTGGTGAAAATGGTTATCGCGCGGCCAAGGATTTCATGAAATTGCTGATCCCGAGCCACGCCAAAAAGGTTCAACGCTATACGGAAGACAATATTCCATTGATGCAACGTCATGGGGTGGAAGGCCAGCTTGACGCTATTCATTCACCGGAAGTGCACATGAAATCCGGTGGATATATTGTCATCAATCCGACGGAGGCACTGGTCTCCATTGATGTTAACTCCGGCAAATCAACAAAAGAGCGCAACATCGAGGAAACGGCGCTGAAAACCAACCTGGAAGCGGCTGATGAAATCGCACGACAACTGAAGCTCCGGGATTTGGCGGGTTTGATCGTTATCGATTTCATCGATATGGAAGTTTCCCGAAATCAGACCAGAGTCGAACGCCAGATCAAGGATGCCATGCGCAGTGATCGTGCACGTATTCAGATCGGTCGGATCAGCCCGTTTGGTCTGCTGGAATTATCCCGCCAACGCTTGCGTCCCAGCCTGATCGAAACCAGTTCGGAACCTTGCCCTTACTGTGAAGGCACCGGCACCCGGCGTTCAACCGACTCGACGGCTCTTCATATGCTGCGCGTGATTGAAGAAGAATGCATGCGCCGTAAAGCGAGTTCACACACTGTGTTCGTTCCAACCGCCGTGGCACTTTATCTTCTCAACTACAAACGTGCAGCGATGGCTGATATTGAAGCCCGCTATGAAACCAGCATTTTCCTGGAAAATGACGATACGCTGATCCCACCGGCGCACCGTCTGGAAAGCAGCGAAGACCTTAAAATGCTGGAACCTGCAAAAAAACCTGTAACCAACAGGAAGCCCGCTGATCGCGAAGATTCGATCGACGATCAGGAAAGCAATCCGGAAGACGGTAAACGTCGCCGTCGCCGTCGCCGTGGCAAGCGCAAACGTAATGATGGTGCAGAAAACGGTGATACTGCAACAGAAGAGACAGTTACCAGCGAAGCTTCCGATACTGAAGAGGCGTCGAGCACCCCGCAGGATGTCAAATCGGAAGATGAGGACATACCATCCAAGCGCCGTCGCCGCGGTCGCCGTGGTGGACGCCGGAGAGGCCGTAAAGACGAAGATACAACAATCGTGGAAAGCCGCGGTGAAGAAGATGCCACCGAACCACAATTGCTGGAAGCTCCCGAAGAAAAGGAACTTCTGATGCCACCATCGGCTGATGCAGGAGACGCCATCGCGTTACCTGACGAAAGTTCTGAAACACCAACCGACGTTGTTGAAAAGCCTGTCAAACCGAAACGTCGTCGTCGAAAGGCGAAATCTGACATCAAAACAGAAGAGACAGTTACGGAAAATGCTGAAGTAGCGCCTTTAGTTAGAGGTGAACCTCCTGTGTCAGAGAATACCGAACTCGAGATTAAGGACGAGCCCAAGAAACCGGTTCGCCGCCGTCGCAAAACTGCGGCCAGTGCGGATAAAAAAGAAAAAGCACCCGACCCCGCAGACGAAGGCAGTACGGCTACCTCGCCTCAATCGAAATCTGTCTCTGTTCAGGAACCCGTAGCGGCAAGCAACGATACTCCAGTTATTTCCATGGTCGCAGAAACACCACCTGAAGAACCAAAAAAATCCGCAGTCGACGAGAAGGCGGTTCAGGAAGCTGCCAAAACGACGGTGATCAACATCGATTCAAAAGACGTGGAGGCCTCCCCTGCTCGTAAAGGCTGGTGGCGCCGTTAAATTCGGTTAATCTCAGAAATCAAAGGGTGGCCCACGGGCCGCCCTTTTTCGTTAACCGCGCCATTCTTTCAGGCGGGCCGCCGCTTCAACAATCATCGAATGTTCGCGGGCGAAGGAAAACCGCATATAACGATGCCCCCGGGACGGATCAAAATCAGTACCGGGGGTCGCTGCAATTCCCGTTTCGGCAAGCATGCGACGGCAAAATTCCGGGCTGTCGTTGGTCATGTCGCTGATGTCAGCATAAATGTAAAAAGCACCGTCTGCTGACGCCAGTTTGTCAAACCCCGCTTTTGGCAATTCGCGCAATAACAACTCCCGATTGGCAGCATAGCGTTCGACATTGGCATCCAGCTCATCCGCACAATCAAAAGCGGCGATACCGGCAACCTGAGAAAGCGCAGGTGGGGAAATAAACAGGTTTTGTGCCAGACATTCAACAGCACGACTCAAATCGTCTGGCACAACCATCCAACCCAGCCGCCAGCCCGTCATGGCAAAATATTTGGAGAAACTGTTGATGACGATAACATCATCACTGAAATTGACCGCCGTTTCACCCCGGACGCCATACGTTATCCCGTGATAAATCTCATCCGAAATCAGCCGAATGTCATTGTCTGCGCAATAAATCACCAAAGCCTGAAGTTGTTCCGGAGTGATCATTGTTCCTGTCGGATTGGACGGGCTGGCAATGATCAGACCATCCAGTTTCCCGTTCCGGATTATCTCCCGCTCAAGAATTTCCGGCGTCGGCTGGAAATTACTCTCCGGTCCGGTCAGCAGGTCGACAACTTCTACCCCGACCGCATGCAGAATGTTGCGGTATGCCGGATATCCGGGGCTGGCAAGGGCGACACGGTCACCGGGATCAAACGCCGCCAGAAAAGACAACACGAACGCCCCGGAAGAACCCGTGGTGACAGCAATGCGCCCCGCTGGTATATCGCACGCATACATGTCGCGATAATGCTTGGAAATGCGGTCCTGAAGCTCAGGCAATCCAAAAGCCAGCGTATA
>JAJFIJ010000259.1 GCA_021775105.1 Rhodospirillales bacterium
GATAATCCGTTCCGGCCGCATACGCAGGCAGTTCTTGACCAGATCACGCATGGTCACCTCACCCGCCCCTTCCAGATTTGGCGGGCGGCTTTCCAGACGAACCACGTGAGGTTGCTGCAATTGCAACTCAGCTGAATCTTCGCAGGTGATAATGCGTTCACCGGGATCGATATGGGCTGTCATCAGGTTCAGCAGGGTGGTTTTGCCAGACCCTGTACCACCGGAAATCAGAACATTGCATCGAACGGCTGAAAGGACCTCAAGAACCTGCCCCAGTTCAGGTGTGATGCTTTTGAAATCAATCAGGTTCTTGAAGGTAAGTTTTTCCTTGGAAAACTTACGGATTGTTAGTGCCGCCCCGTCAATTGCCAGCGGCGGGGCAATCACGTTAACACGCGAACCATCTGCCAGACGGGCATCGCAAATGGGGCTTGATTCATCGACCCGGCGACCAACGGCAGTAACAATGCGTTGGCAGATATTCATCAATTGTGCGTTGTCACGGAACTTGATGTCGGTCAGCTCGATTTTACCGCCAACCTCGATAAATACCTGCCCCGCCCCGTTGACCATAATATCGGCAATGCCATCGCGTTCCAATAACGGTTCCAGAGGCCCAAGGCCAAGGATATCATTGCAGATATCCTTCACCACCTGTTGCTGCTCCTGAATGGTCAGCACAAGACGGCGCATGCTGATGATCTCCGCTGTCATATCGGTGATTTCTTCGCGAACCTCGTCGGCATCAAGTTTGCTGATTTCAGCCAGATCAACCGCTTCCAGAAGATCATTGAAAACCGTGATCTTTATTTCCGCCAGACGCGGATTATTTCCGACCCGCTCGGTTGTCGCAGATGCTGGTTCAGCAACCGGGTTTTCGACTTCAGGTGCCAAAACGGGTTTTGGTTTTTCAGCTTCGGGTAATGGTTCGGGTTCTAATGCCGGAATTGGCGCAACTTCAACTATCGTTTCGGGTTGTTGCAATACCGGAGACAGCTCGGGAGCCGGTTCAGGTCCAGGTTCGGAAGCTGGTGGCGTTGCGGCGGGCTCAGGCTGGGGTGCGGGTGCGGGTTCAGGTGCCGCGACCGGGGCCGGCGGTTGTGTCTGAGGCTGAGTACCACGTCTTCCGAACATTTCATACCGACCTTAAACTCATGAGTTCGATTTTTTGAAAATTGAAAAAATCGAACTCTTCTTTTTGTCTTCGGCAACTTCACGCGCACTGACCAGCTTCGCCAGTTCGGCGATTGCCAGCGTTGACTTGTTCTTCTTCGAGACCTTCGACAACATCTCGCCGTTATTCAACGCCTGCCCAAACACCTCCGCATCGTAGGGGATGCTGACGGCGGCACTCATGGCGACGGCTTCGACAAAATCCTTTTCCGACAAATCGGCGCGCTTCGATGCACCAACCTGATTAAGGACAAGCCGTGTCGGCGCTTCAACGCCACGCTTGGGTCCTACAAATTCTACCATATTTTTTGCATTACGCAGATTCGTAAGATCAGGTCTGGCAACCAGAATGACTTCATCCGCTGCCGCCAGTGCATCGCTGATCCACGGCACCCATACATGCGGAAGATCCAGTATGATAAAATCACCCATTGGGCGCACGGCCTTCAACAGGGCATCAAACGAATCCGGAGCGATTTGCAGGCCAACGTTCAGCGACGCCGGGGATGCCAGGATCGAGATATTTTCTTCAAATAACATGAAAAACTGATCAAGCAGACTTTCGTCCAGACGCCCGGCCTGAGATAACGCATCGGCGATTGTCTGTCGGGGCTGGATATTGAAATTCAGCGCCGCAGTTCCGAAACAGATATCGAGATCCAAGACCACCACCCGGCTTCCATAAATGTTAGCCAGTTCATTTGCCGTATTGTGGGCAATGACGCTGGAGCCTGCACCCCCTGCCAGCCCGGTGAAGGCAATTATCCGCCCTTCTGATTCGTTTTCCGTTCCCTGATAAACCTTGGCAATGGAATCCCGGAGTCTTTCGGCTGTGACCGGCCCCACCAGGTAGTCGCTGACGCCATTCTTGATCAGCTCCTGAAACAGTTCGATATCATTGTGCTGGGCAATCAGTATAACCTTGGTCGCCGGATCGCAAACGTTGGCCAAGGCGCCGAGTCGTTCAAAAAACAGATCACGCGGCGCATCCATTTCTACGATCAGCAAATTGGGGGTTGGTTTTTCAGCCAATACGGATATAGCCGTGTCCAGCCCGCCGGCCTCGATCACAAAATCACAGCGAAAAAGCAGCCGGTCCCCGGTCAGCGCTTCCATTGCGCCTTGGGTTTCCTGAGTTAAAGGGAATCCACCAATTGGAATTCGTAAAATCACTGCTGCCTCATTTTATGATCTGGTGCGGTCTTTAATCCTGGTGTCATTCTGTCGTCGTCGTTGTAGCTGTCGTCTCTTCTGTCGCGGTGGCTGGCGTTCTGAACGTCTCGATTACACTGGCCCCGCGGTTGCCATCATAGGGCTCTGCCGGCTGAGCCTTTTTCAGGTCGTTCGGGTTGGCAACCGTCAATCCAAGGTTACGCTGCACGGAACAACCAAAGTTCGGGCTTCTCCGGTTGGCCCAGTTGTAACCGGACTCCGCTGACCATTCGCCACATTCCGGCACACTGACCGTACTAGTCGCGAATGAAGCCGTCAGTGAACCTGGGCCAGCGCTTTGCGGCGGCAACTCCCTGACCACCCTGCGATCAACACCGGCACTAACCAAAAGGTCAGTCATTTTCTCAATCCGCGCTTTTCGTTCGATTCCGGAAGCGCCATTGGCTGGAACCTGAATGCCCAGCGGGCCGGAGGCCTTGAGGTGAAAGTCGCGGACAAAACTGTCGAAAGCGAACTGGTCTTCCGGCGTCAGGGCTTCTGCCTCAATGCGTGCAGAAATTGACAGGGTTCTGGTTTCCGGCTGCACCCCGATCGGGTGAGCTTCCCGGTAATCCGCCGGACGCTTGGGAAGCTCACAGGCACCCAACCCGATCACGGCGGCGACAACAAAGACTTTGAGAGTTAATGGCGAAAAGCGGTTTTTCATGACACTACCCTTTACTTCATGATGTAGCCAAAGGGACCACGAAGCAGATCTTTCCAGAACGGAAGATCGCCTTCGCCGTACTCACGATGCAATCGACCCAGCAGATAAAGATCAATATCGCTGGACGGTTCAAACCCGTCAGTTGGCAGTGACAATGCAGCGCCAGCCGGCTTCGCGAGGTAGGCTGTTACTGTAATAACCAGTTCAGTTTCCTCGTTCTGGAAATCCGTGCTGCGAAACAATGCACCCAGAATCGGCAGGTCCTTGAGTAAAGGAAAGCCGTTTATGATGTCCGTCACGTCTTCCTGCAACAGACCAGACAGCATCAAGGAGCCGCCACTCGGCAAATCAACAGTTGTACTTGTTCGTTTCGAGGTAAACCCGTTAACGGTTGAACCGACAACTGTCACCGAATTCGATGTATCAATGGCACTGATTTCCGTTGAAACCTGAAGATTTATCCGGCCTTTACCCTGCACGACCGGTGTAAAATTCAACTGAATACCAAATTCGCGGTATTCGATAATCGCCTGTCCGTTTTCATCGACGCCAACCGGAACCGGTGTCTCACCACCCGACAGAAACGACGCTTCCTGACCGGACAGGGCGGTCAAGGTCGGTTCGGCCAGGGTTTTGACAAGGCTTTGCTGCTCAAGCGCGCGAATTGTGACGGGTGAAAGCTGAACAATATCGTGGGTGAATGTTCCGCCACCAAATGGCGTTACCCCGGATGTCGCCGGGCTTGCTGTCGTAATATCCAGGTCACCAAAGAATCCACCAATGCTGATTCCCTGATCAACAGCCAGATTTTTCCGAACGGAGCGGTTCATTTCGGCGACGCGCACCTGCAATATGACCTGCTGACTTCCTGCAACTTTTAGCATGTTGGTCACGTTGGCCGGTTCGGCGACAAATCGGGTGGCGATCCTGACGGCGTCGGCAGCAGCAGAAGCAGAGCGCACATTCCCGGAAAGAAATACACTGTCCCTATACACACTCACGTCAATTTTTTCGTTCGGCAGCAACTGCTTCAAGGCAGATTCAAGGGCATCATGGTTCATCGAGACCTGTACTTCCGCCTGATGAATGATGCTGCCGTTCTCGTCCATAAAGAACACATTTGTCGAGCCGACCTGTTTGGATACAACGAACACCTGACGCGGGTTCACCTTGTCGACATGAACGTCGGCGACTTCTTCGTTGCCAACAACAATCTTGCGCACGGGAACCGGCAACATCACGACCCGCGCCTTGTTCAGCCGCAAGACAATTGTTTTTGGCGACAACAGGGGGGCGCTTTGCGACGCCTGCCCCGAATTTGAAGCAGGTAAATTGGTCAGGGTCGGCAAATTCCGGCGTTGCGGGACTTCCTGCGCGGACGCAGACAGCGCAGACACAAACGCAATCAAAATGCCCGCCAGCATACCGATGATTAGATCAGAACGTCTCATTTGACGCCAATCTCCTCGGTTTTTGCCGCCTTGCCACGATATATTTCAATAATCTGTTTCTTTTTCTTCTTCGGCACTATGTTGGTCGATTTTGCAGGAGCGGTTACGCGTTTTGCCTGTTCCGCCTCAATAGCAGCCTGTCGTCTGGCGTCATCTTCCTTGTCCCGCGCCAGCATATCAGCCTCTTTTTTGGTTGCCAGTTCTTGTTGAAGCTTCTTTTTCTGATCTGCCTGATCGCCTATTTTCCGGTTAATATTACGCAAGAACGGACTCATCTGCACATCCGTTGTAAACGTCCCCGCATCCTGAGCAATTTTTTCTGTCGACGCTGCAATATCTCTCAACACGACCGACAGCTGCCCTGTTGCTCTGGCGGTCAGTAGAATCTCCGACTGCTTCGGCGTCAACTGCAACGTTAGTGTTTTGGCAGGCAAAGCCGTTCCTTCGACTTCTCCAACCACCTGATCGACTGCCAGAACCAGAATATTCTGCAAAATCGTCTCTGTCAGCGATTTCATAACAACCAGCGGCATAACCGGCTGCTCTACGCCGACTGCCTTTTTCGGCACAGGTGTTGATTCCCTGACAGCTTCCTTACCCCGGTCATGAACCAGAAGAATATCGACGTGATCGCCAGGAAGGATAAATCCGGAAACGCCAGTGTTAGCTGTTACAGGAACCGAAATGGCACGCATTCCCTTGTCCAGCATTCCCGCCAAAAATCCCGGTGCATCACTTTTGAAAAACTTTGCGGCAATAATCGGCTCGCCTGCCTGCACCGGACGACGGACAGTCGCTTCGTTGACTTCCTTGAATTTCTCGTCTCTCTGATCATCCTTTTCGACGGAGAAATAATGCTCACTCAGGCTGTCTTTGGGCCATGGTCGCCAGGCAACCGTATCCGAATTCAGGATATCACCCGGATTCAGCGGTTTTGTCGCCACAAGAACCTGCGTCCTGATGGGTTCAGCCTTTTTTTCAAGCGCCTGAATTGCTTCCGGTGTTGAGAAGTTCTTGATCAGATAGGTGCTGATACCAGCAACACTCAACGCCAGAACAATTAACCCAATTACGAGAATTCGCATGAGTTGTTAACGTCCTTCTTCAAAACCGACATACACGAAATGCCGCAACATCCCCAACCCCTTTTGGTAATTTACCATTGATTCCCGTGGTTTACTATCTTTCCTCAATATCTTTGTTGCACAGTTTTACATCAATACCAATCTCTTCATTTTGCAGTCTTGAGCGCGCATAACATTTGAAGATTTTCCCGAGAGCCGTTAGGCTGTGCTCATCATGGATAATGTTGAAGACAAACGAAACAGCTTGCGCCGAAGAACAATTTTTGGCGGCGTCCTGTTCGATGATGGCGGGCGCAACTGGGAATGCTCCGTATCTGATATTTCGGAAACCGGTGTCAAGGTTCGGGCCAAGACTGCCGAGTTGGAAGTTGGTGCCCAGATTGAATTAAAAATAAATAAATTCAATGACTTGAGACGTTGCGAAGTAACCTGGGTCAGAGGCAAAGAATTTGGCTTGCGGTTTCTGGTAACCATTACCCGACACGACGGCGATCTTGCGCGATTGTTCAAATTCGCGCGTGGAGAAGTATAAAACCGTCCCCCCGCCACCTCCTGAAACATGCGTCAGACCTTATACCGGTTAACTGATGGGGATTCTTGATTTTGCGCTGATTGTAATATCGGGTATCGGCACAAGCGGCACAATTACACTAAAATCATAAGATCCGGTGATCGACATGTAGGTTATTCCCCCGGTTGTCGCTTCGGTCGCAGAGAACGTGACCCCGGTAATTGAAATGCCACTCGACGTGAATGCCGTCGACGCATAGGTCGCCAGAGTTGACGTCGTCGCACTTGTATTGACAATGGCGTAGCGGGTTGTTTCCTCAACCGCGTACTGCATGGACGCCTTGATCCACATCGCCCGCCCCAGTTCGAAAACGCCGATGACCATAATCAGAAATATTGGTGCAACAAGGGCAAACTCAACTGCTGTTGCACCACAGCGCGATCTGAAAATTTTCCTGATTAACCGGCCCATGCCACGGACTTTCATTTCGACACTGTCATTGCGTCCTGACGGTTGCTGACCCGTTAAGCGTGATCGTCGTCCCCAATAACAGAAGGGTATGCCCGTAAGACGCGTTGACCGTAAAATAATAGCGATTGGAACTGCCGTCACCACAGGTCGCCCCACAGGTCACTGTAGAGCCATCCGCACATTCACAGGCTTCCGTAGTTGTGACATCCGAGGTGGTCAGGCCGAGGTTGGTCGAATCAACAACTGCCTGCTTGATGACCGATGTACTGGACGAATCCAGCAAGGCCAGTTGAGCCCCCGCCCTTGCCGCACTGGTCAGTTCCATTTTATCGAACATCGCCAAACCATAATTGATGATCCCCAACAGAAACGCCGAAATAATCGGAATAAATATGGCAAACTCAACAGCCGCAGCGCCCCGTTTCGAGCGCATAGC
The DNA here is from genome assembly GCA_021775105.1 of Rhodospirillales bacterium. GTDB lineage: Bacteria > Pseudomonadota > Alphaproteobacteria > Rhodospirillales > Casp-alpha2 > JAJFIJ01. The sequence continues at coordinate 7,007 of JAJFIJ010000259.1, forward strand.
TCCACCCGCCGCCGCCCTCACAGACCCAAACCTGAAACATCTCAAATTCATCATTATCTATCCAAAAAAAACCCGAGATACCATTACGTGATATCATTATACACGCATTCAACCGACCTGTCCGCCGGTCTCTGATTCCGCTTCATTCAACCAACTTAACGTCGCCCGGTATATAGATTGGCGTAACACCGGCTGCACTGCACGTTGACCCATCCATAGCGAGATTTGAGCTGCCACTGAACCCAACCCGCAAGGCAACGATCTGAAGGCAAGGTGATGATCCCTCGTTGCCACCGTTCATATTTATTTCCTGATCGGGAAAATACATTGCCCCCTGAAAAGTCGTCGATGAATTTCCATTCAGTGTGTTGCAGTTGTTACCTGTGCAGGACGACGTTGTATCCGGGTCCTGAAAAAACAGGATACCTTCCCAGTCACCTGCCGAATCTGCTGCGACCGGCGCGCTCAGATTGACCGTCGAAGAGCCATTGATATTGTTAATCTGCCCACCGTTTTTGAGAATAATCGTAACACCTGTTCCTGTGATACTGCCTTGGGCATTGCTCTTGAAATCGCCGCCATCAATAACGTACAACCCCGGAGACAGGGTCACCGTTCCTTTCTTGACCCAAAAATCACCACAAATCGTATAGGCGTCACTATAGGACCCGGTCCCGGTAATCGTTGTCGGTGCATTAGTGTTATAAGTATAACCATTGATATCGCACGATTCGTTTGGTGCGGTCAGCGATGAATAGGGATCCGTGATCGAAGATGCGCCGGTTGATCCTGTGCAGCCGTTGTCAACCGTCAGCCCGCCATTGTCGGAAATGTCACCAACAACAGAATAGCAGTCCGTGATCAGCGCCCCGCTCCCGGAAACAGACAATGCCGACGAACTTGACGAGTTCGAGGCGACCTGACAGCCATCGAATGTAATATTCCCGTTTCCACCAACCGATACGCCGGTGTCTGATGTATCCAGCGAAAGTACGCAGGCTTCATCCGTGCCGCCTCCGGTCGTCGCGACGGCGCGTGCCGAGATTGAAATGGAATTGCCGAGGTAAGTATTGGCAAACAGCATACTGACTGATCGGGTCATGTTGATTTCAACCGCTCCATTATCTGCCGTGTATGAACCGGTGCCAGGCGGGTTGGATGTCGCAATTGTATCCGTCGTCGCACTATAACTGTTACGGGTCGCATCGGTCGTTGCTGCGGTCAGGATGGTAGCCGACGTTGCGCTGCTGTCCTGGGCTTCATAGGCACCGGCGATAGCGGCCGCATCTGCGGCCGTCTGCAAATCACGCTTGCTCTGGAACCACAGCCCGACTTCAAGCCCCAGACCGACAAATGCCACCATGATTGGCAATAACAGGGCAAACATGACGACAATGCCACCGCGTCTGTCTGAAAACAGGTTCTCCAGAAATACTGCGCGTGCGTTGTCGCCAGAACGGGGCTTTTTAATTTTCCTGGCAGGCCGTGCTGATTTCATCAACGAGACTCCGATCTTTGATTTCGCATCAGAATAGGTTGTTTTATATCACCATGCCAAATATTGATCAGTGACCCGAATCACTCCATGTTTCTTGATTAATCGACTGATATAAAATAGGTTTTGCAAAGATTGTGACTTTTCGGGAACGGATCAACGATGTTGGCAAAGTGCGCTGATCGCGGGTATCAAAAATCAGTTCGTGTTCTGATGATGGGCGCGGCGTTGCTGCTTACCGCCTGTCAAAGCGCACCCGTAGACGAAAATTCAGCGATTACCAGCTCGCTGCATCAGGCTGCATTGGCGGCCGAACGGACGAACGATTACCAGACGGCCATTGATCAGTATCAGAAACTTCTGAAACGCGACATCGACGATATGGACGTCCTGATCGCGCTGGCCCGAAATCTCCGGTATTCGGGCGATTCTACTAACGCCATCAAGATTCTTGAAAAACTGGGACCGGAAAAAAATATCCCGACCCCGTTCCGGCTCGAACTGGCAAAATCAAAAATCGCCGCTGGCAAAGCAAGAAGCGCGATCCGCCATTTGAATCTGGCGCTTAAATCCGATCCCGACAACTGGGAAATATACTCGACCCTCGGCATCGCTCACGATCTTGACGGAGATTACGCAACCGCGGGGAAAGCCTATGAACAGGCCCGTATACGTTCCGAAGACAATCCTGCCATCCTGAACAATATGGCAATTTCAGCAGCCCTGTCCGGTGATATTGAAGGCGCTATCTCGTTGTTGCAAAGTGCCCCCAGACTGGCCCGTCACAGTCCGCAAATTCGCCAGAATCTTGCTTTCTTTTACGGCATCAAGGGTGATATGAAATCTGCCAGATCGTTGTCTAAAATGGACCTGGACGAAGAAGAAGTGCAGGCAAATCTCGCTATTTATTCGCGGTTTCGCAAAAAGAAATTCTAAAGGTCAGCCGACCTGAAAACAAAAAGGTTGAGACACGTGGCAGATACTCAAACACCATCTCCAGCGGGAACACTTGATGACGTCAAGCTGCTCAACGGTGTGTCAGCGGACGTCATGGCCCGACTGACAGCCTGTTGCAACTGGCAGCATTTTGAAACAAGCCAGATCGTCATTGATCAGGACGATACGGGAACCAGCGTATTTTTCATTATCAAGGGTAAATTACGGGTAATGGACTTCATGGGCGAAGAACAGCAGGTATCGCTGGCTGATCTCGGTCCCGGGGATGCTTTTGGCGAACTCGCTGCCGTTGACCGCAAATCACGCTCGGCACGGGTAACGGCAATTGAACCAACCCTGGTCGCGGAAATTTCAAGCGAAGATTTTCATGAGCTTCTTCTCGAATGCCCGACCGTAACCTTCGCCCTTCTCAAGCGGTTCGCTGGTGTCATTCGTGAGATGACATCCCGCGTCACGGCGATGAGCACAATGACCCCGCATCAGCGGATTTATCATGAACTGATACGTCTGGCTGAACCCGATACCCATGAAGACGGGTTGTGGGTTATCGTCAACGCCCCCAATCATGCCGAGCTTTCAACATGGGTTGGTACAGATAAACAGACCGTCGCAGACGCCATCGGAAATCTTGCGCGCGATGGCATTATTGAACGCAAACACAAGAATTTCATGATCAGGGATCATACACGCCTGCAACGTCTGGCGCATCAGTAGTTCGGTCAGGGATGATGTCTGCCACCAGGTCTGGTAGCCAAAGCGCCAAATTGCCGACAATTACGATATCGGGAATTTGATCATGTATCGTGATTTTTTCAACATTACCGAAAATCCGTTCTCGAATACACCAGACCCCAAATACCTGTTCATGAGCCCGCGCCACAAGGAAGCGCTTGCGCACCTTATTTATGGCGTCGAGGGCGATAGCGGGTTTGTTCTGCTAACTGGCGAAGTTGGCACCGGCAAAACCACGCTATGCCGCTATCTTGCCGAAAAACTGCCAAAGAATGTCGAAATGGCGCTCTGCATCAACCCGCAGCTTTCCGAAGCAGAATTGCTGGCCAGTATATGCGATGATTTCGGCATCCGTACCGAAGGCTCAATGAGCACGGTCAAAAGTCTGACGGATTCGATAAACACCTATCTTCTGGATCTTTATGCCCGAGGCGGTCGAGCGGTTCTGATCATTGACGAGGCCCAGAACCTGCGCTTTGAAATGATGGAACAGGTGCGTCTGCTGACCAATCTGGAAACCACGCACAACAAGCTGCTGCAAATTATTCTGATCGGTCAATCTGAGTTGAAGGAATATCTGGAACAGCCGAGGTTGCGTCAGCTGTCGCAACGGATTACCGCACGCTATCATCTGGATCCGATGAACGTTCACGATTCAAAAGACTATATCGCCCACCGGCTTCACATATCGGGTCTGGATGATGACGTATTCAAACCCGGCGCAATTGCGGAAATATGCAGGCAATCACGCGGTATTCCCAGATTGATCAACTCCATCTCTGAACGCTGTCTTCTCGGTGCCTACGCAAGCGGTCGCAATTCGGTTAACCGTAAACTGGCCCGCGAAGCCGCAAAAGAGGTGCTCGGCAAAACCGTTTCATCTCCCGGACCTGTCCTTATGACAGCGTTAGCAGCCCTTCTTGCCGCCGTCGTGGGACTGGGTATCGTCGCCGTCAATCCAATGGGGGTCGACCTTCCCCATCAGATCAGCCAATCATCAACGGTCGTCTGGGTGCGTTCAAAACTGGAAGCATCTCCCTTGATTGCGCCTTTTGTTCATAAACAGGGCACGCCATCCGCCCCTGCTCCCGTGCCGGTGAAATAACATGTCACTGATCCTCGATGCCCTTAAAAAATCAGAAGCCGAGCGCAAGCAACATCCGGCGGCGTCGAGCGACATGGAGTCAATCGATCAGGATGAGGAATCAAAACGCCCGAGGCGGGTGATCATGTTGGGAATCCTGCTGTTTGCCATGCTCGGAGCCCTTGGCATGATCAAGTTCATGGTCAAGGACCCGCCCATTGAAGATGTTGTTGCCGAAGACCAGACTGCTGACCCGGTCGAAACAGCGACACCAGTCTCTACGCTGGGGCCCACTCCGGCCCCCACGCCCCCACCGGCAGAGAAACCATCATCACCCGAAAATCAGAAACCCCCAGAGATGGCAAAAATTGAACCTGTTCAGCAATCAGAACCAGCTGTAAAAGAACCCGTCAGCGCACGTCGCGAACCACTTCCCAAGGTCATTGAAAAAGCCCCGCCGCAACCCGCAACACCTGCTGCACCAGCACCGGCCCCTATGGTGAAGGATGCGCCAAAACAGGAAGGACCGCCCGTCCAGACCCCGGTGGAGATTGCGCCAAATCCGGTAAGCTCCACACCATCAGTTCCGCGTTTTTCCCCGCCCGCCAAACCCGCCAATCCACCTCATCCACCAGTGGTTTTGACAAACCCAAATCTGGCTATTGCGCATTTGAGACGGGCCGAAGCTTATGAGAAAAACGGCCAGATTGATCTGGCGATAAAGGAGTACGACCGGGCAATCGAACAAGACAGTCAAAACGCCAACGCTTTTTATGCAAGAGGCTGGATGCACCAGAGCAAGCGATCATTTGATCTGGCAATTGGCGATTTCACCGAGGCTGTTCGCCTTAGAATAAAATTTGTCGATTCATACGTCGCACGCGCCTGGGCGTATGAGCAAAGTGGCAAAAGGGCGGCCGCCATATCTGACTATTCCAGCGTGATCAGATTTGACCCCGGTAATATGAACGCCACTTTAAGTCGTGGTATTCTGAAGCTTTACAGCGATCAACAAGATCAGTCGGAGGCAGATTTTCAGAAGGTTTATGATATGGCAGATGCCGAGCTTAGCGATTACGGATTGCTCTGGATGTACGTCGGTCGGCTTCACCGTAACATCAAACCATCATCCGTCGCCGCCGATTTCTCCAAAATCCGGCCACAAACCAACTGGCCCGGCATCCTGTTCCGCTCCCTCATTGGCGACGCCAGCGCGACCGAGGTTATTGCTGCAATGCAGGCATCCGGATCACTGGCGGCGCGCAAACGGCAATGTGTCGGGTATTTCTTTCTTGGACAGTATCGGCTGGCGGTCGGTGATAAATCAGGGGCGCGGGACTATTTCATGAAAACACTTGAAAGCGGAATAACGACCTACCGCCAGTACTGGGCGGCAAAAATCGAACTTCAACGGCTAGACGGAACGCAATAACCGCTCAATTTCCGCATACACCTGTTCATCGGTGATCTGTTTCATACACTGATTGTCCTGACAATCGAGCACGCTTTTTTTCGCGTCGTAAATCGCGAGGCATGGACTGCAAATAAGGTTTCTGTAGAGATTGCTGACCCAGGGAAGGTCATAACCATACAGAACGGGCGTTTCCGGGCCGAACAGGCCAACGGTTCTGCGTTTCATGAAAGCACCCAAATGCAGCGGGCCACTATCAACACTGACGACGATTTCCGCATGAGCGATCAGTCCGGCAAATTCATCGAATGTGGTTTTGCCAATGCAATTGACAATTTGTGGCTCATTCCGAAAATGTCTCAAAATCTCTCTATATATATCTCGCCCGTCTGTGGTCCCGACCAGAACCAGTTGATGGCCGGGATAGCTCGCCCTTAAACGCGCAATCAGTTTGATCCACGCCTCTGTCGGCCACGACCGAAGCGTCTGGATGGTTTCACTGCTTTGCGCGTTGAGGACAATGTAGTCGCCTATGACCTTTACCGAATCCGGTTTTTGAGGTTTGTAGGGGAATTCGCCGATATAGGACGCAAGTGTAGCGGTCGATGTAATTACCCCCGCTTCCTCCCCCACATGCAGATAGTTTTCGGCGATATTCCGATAGACATTCAGGTTGGTGCGGTGCGTGTAAAGATCTCCGACCGGCAGATGCAGCATATGAAATCCGGCTCGGCACCCGGCCCCCGACAAAACCGAAAGAATCGCCGCAAACCGGGAAAAGAATTCAAGGTTCAGGAAAGCGGTTGGACGAAGCGCTCGGATCGCCCGGATCGCTGATAATACATCCCGTAAAAATCGCCACGGCGATGTCGGGTCGATGCAGATACAGTGATCAATCGCCAATGCACGGACCATCGGCTCGTTGGCGCTGAACGTCAGGTATACGATATCCTTACCCTGACGCCTGAGTTCCGCAATCAACGGGTAACTCAGGCAGATACTACCGAGCCCGAAAAACTTGCAGAGCACAACTACATCTTTTCCCGGTGTACGGGCAAACACCGGGGCCAGCACGGCAAACAACTTGCACAGCGGCGTGCCCGCCAATCTGTCGATGATCCGCATGGTCTCAGTTTTCATCGGGCTCTCAACCTGGCAATTCCCATTCTCGCATTGTGCCGCATCACTGGCGATACTACCATCGACGACTGATGATCGCAGATTACTTATTCATGTTTGCCTGGGGTTTGTGTGTTCTTGCCGCCTTTGTCGGTTGGGGGG
>JAJFIJ010000260.1 GCA_021775105.1 Rhodospirillales bacterium
GGAAATAAGACCCTTCCGTGTCATGAACCTTTAGAAAACGGAGTATACGATGTCGATTACAGCAGAGCGCAAAGATGTGCTAATCAAGGAATACGGCACCAAGGATGGTGATACCGGTTCACCAGAAGTTCAGGTTGCAATTCTGTCAGAACGGATTTCCAATCTCACCGAACATCTGAAAACACACAAAAAAGATTTCCATTCACGTCGCGGCCTCCTGATGATGGTCGGGCAGCGTCGCCGCCTTCTTGACTACGTCAAGCGCAAGGAAGTCAAACGTTACGACGACCTCATCAAACGTCTGGGGCTGCGCCGTTAGTCACGCGCAGCCAATACCGCTTATTCATCACCCGCTCGGAATCCGCTGAGCGGGGTACTGGTGCAAGCGGTTGGCATGGTCAGATTGAGGGCCATGCCAGGGGAGGCGGCGTAATCCTGCGTCGGCCCCTGTAGGAAGATAGGAAACGAGAGATATGTTCCAAGAATTCAGAAAAGAAATTGAATGGGGTGGGCGCACGCTGACCCTGGAAACCGGCAAGGTTGCCCGTCAGGCTGACGGTGCCGTGATTGCCACTTATGGAGATACCAAGGTGCTGTGCACCGTTGTCGGGGAAAAAACCCCGAAGCCGGGCCTCGATTTTTTCCCGCTGTCCGTTCATTACCAGGAAAAAGCCTACGCTGCCGGTAAAATTCCGGGCGGGTTTTTCAAACGCGAAGGTCGCCCGAGCGAAAAAGAAACGCTGACGTCCCGTCTCATTGACCGGCCGATTCGCCCGCTCTTCGTCAAAGGGTTCAAAAATGAAACCCAGGTCCTTTGTACGGTCCTGTCCCATGATCTGGAAAACGATCCTGACATGGTCGCAATGGTGGGCACCTCGGCGGCGTTGACCATTTCTGGCCTGCCGTTCATGGGCCCGATTGGTGGCGCCCGCGTTGGTTACATTGATGGCGAATACGTCCTCAACCCGACGGTTGACCAGAAAGCGGACTCGGTCCTTGATCTGGTTCTGGCCGGCACCAGCGAAGGCGTTCTGATGGTTGAATCGGAAGCTGGCGAGCTTTCCGAAGAGGTTATGCTGGGCGCGGTTAAATTCGGCCATCAAGGGTTTCAGCCGGTGATCAATGCGATCATTGAACTGGCAGATGCCTGTGCCAAAGACCCGATTGATTTGCCTGCGGAACCTGAAGGCAAAGCCGCTCTGGTAGAAACCGTTCGCGCGATGGCTGAAGCCGGCCTTCGCGAAGCTTATGCAGAAACCGTCAAGCAGACCCGTCAGGAAAAAATTTCTGCAGTCAAAAAGCAGGTTGCAGCAGACCTTGCCGCTGACGAATCGCAGGATGCCGCATTGGTCGGTGCAATCCTTGGCGATATCCTGAAGAAAGTCGAAAGCGATATTGTTCGTCAGGATATCCTGAAAACCGGCAAGCGTATTGATGGCCGTGACACATCGACGGTACGTTCGATTGCCGCACAGGTTGGCGTCCTGCCACGGGCTCACGGATCAGCCCTGTTTACCCGCGGTGAAACGCAGGCGCTGGTGGTTGCCACGCTTGGCACCGGTCAGGATGAGCAGATCATTGATGGTCTTGATGGTGATTATCGTGAGCACTTCATGCTTCACTATAACTTCCCGCCCTATTCGGTTGGCGAAGCTGGACGTGTTGGCTTCACGGGTCGTCGCGAAGTTGGCCACGGCAAGCTGGCCTGGCGGGCAATCCACCCGGTCATGCCAAGCAAACTTGATTTCCCCTATACCATTCGTGTGGTTTCTGAAATTACCGAATCAAACGGCTCGTCAAGTATGGCAACTGTTTGCGGCACCTCGCTGTCGATGATGGATGCAGGTGTTCCACTGCCACGCCCGGTTGCCGGTATCGCCATGGGCCTGATCAAGGAAGGCGAAGATTACGCTGTGCTGTCCGACATTCTGGGTGATGAGGATCATCTTGGTGATATGGACTTCAAGGTCGCCGGTACCAGCGACGGTATTACCTCGTTGCAGATGGACATCAAGATTACCTCGATTACGCCAGCGATCATGGAGATTGCCCTCGGGCAAGCCCGTGACGGTCGTCTTCATATTCTGGATGAAATGGCCAAGGCGCTTGATAATTCTCGTGATGGTGTCAGCACCAACGCGCCACGAATTACGGTCCTGACGGTTAACAAGGACAAAATCCGCGAAATCATCGGCCCAGGTGGCAAGATGATCCGCGAAATCTGTGAAACCACCGGCGCCAAGATCGATATCGATGATGACGGCACGGTCAAGGTTGCTGCTGTCGACGAGAACGCTGCAAATGCTGCAATCAAGTGGATTGAAGGCATCACGGCTGAGCCGGAAGTCGGCAAAATCTATGAAGGAAAGGTTGTCAAAACGGTCGATTTTGGTGCTTTTGTTAACTTCATGGGTGCGAAAGACGGTCTGGTTCATATTTCCGAACTGGCGCCGCACCGGGTCGGTCAGACTACGGATGTTGTCAACGTTGGCGATGTCATCAAGGTCAAGCTGATTGGTATCGATGACCGCGGCAAGGTCAAATTGTCGCTGAAAGCGGTTGATCAGGAAACCGGCAAAGAAGTTGTAAAAGACGAATCAAAAGCAAGCTAGGCTTTCGATCCGGATATGTTGAAGGGGGCGGTTGCAGATTTGTGACCGCCCTTTTTGCTGCCCCTATAAACCAAAGTGTTCTAGTCGTCCGGGTTCGGTTAGGATATATAAAAGATTAGCATCGATCTGAAACCGGGAAGGTCCGAAAGCTTTGAGCAAACAAAACAGTTATTCCTACGAAGACCTGCTGACCTGCGGGCGTGGTGAATTGTTCGGGCCGGGCAATGCCCAGTTGCCGTTGCCGCCAATGTTGATGTTTGACCGCATAACCGCAATCAGCGAAGAAGGCGGATTGCATGGCAAGGGATTCGTTGAGGCGGAGTTTGACATCAAACCCGATCTCTGGTTTTTCGATTGTCATTTTCAGGGCGATCCGGTGATGCCCGGATGTCTGGGACTTGATGCTCTCTGGCAATTGCAGGGGTTTTTCCTCGGCTGGACCGGGGCGTCCGGACGCGGACGCGCGCTTGGCGTGAATAGCGTCAAATTTACCGGCCAGGTCACACCAGACGCCAAACTGGTCACCTACCGGGTTGATCTGAAACGGGTTATGAACCGCCAGATAACGCTGGGCATTGGCGACGGCATCATGAAGGTTGATGGCGAAACGGCTTATGAAGCCGAAGGCTTGAAGGTGACGCTGTTCACCGCAGACGAATAATTTATTAGCGAGGCGCTTATGAGACGAGTTGTCGTAACCGGAATGGGGATTGTGTCGTGCATCGGCAATAACAAGGCTGAAGTGCTCGATTCCCTCAAGCGGGGCCGTTCAGGCATTTCCTTCTCTGAAGAATATAAAGAGATGGGGTTTCGCAGTCATGTTTACGGCCGCCCCGATATTGATCTGGGCGCTCTGGTTGACCGGCGCTGGCGGCGGTTTATGGGCGACGGTGCGGCTTATAATTTTGTTGCCCAGCAACAGGCGATTGAAGACTCAG
>JAJFIJ010000027.1 GCA_021775105.1 Rhodospirillales bacterium
GAACAGGGGGTCCTGGTGTCCGAACTGGCGCCCGGCACCCGCCCGAAAGCCCGGCATTTCCCGCAGCGAAACCGGATTATTTCCGGCATATCGCGCGGCGTTGTCGTTGTTGAGGCCGCACCACGCTCCGGCTCACTGATCACCGCCCGTCTAGCCCTTGAACAGGGGCGCGAAGTATTTTCCGTACCCGGCTCCGCCATGGACCCTCGCGCACGCGGAACCAATGAACTGATCCGTCAAGGTGCCTATCTCACTGAATCAGCTGCTGATGTTCTTGATGTCATTGGCACCGACCGGCCCGTCAGGCTTGATACACTATCTGGCACGCCTGACCGGACGCAGGAACCTGACCCCGCCATTCCTGATGAACGGGATACAGATGACGCGCGCCGGTTAATCGAACGCTGGGTCGGGTTGACACCAACCCATATGGATACGGTGCTGCGGCAAAGCGATCTGCCCTCTGACGCCCTGAATGAAGCCATCATGGAACTGGAACTGGCCGGACGACTGACCCGTCATCCGGGCAATATGGTTTCCATCATCATGGGTTCCTGACTCCCTTCCGGCATGCGGATACGTCCCCTCAAATCAACTGAATCCAAATCCCTCCGGCACCTTTACTTCAGAGAAAAACGGGCCATTTATGGGTTTGGGAGTTGACGAAACGGCTTTCAGTTGCCAATTCTCCCTACCCGCATCAACGATTGACCATTGATCGTTCAACCGTTACAGACGGACGGCGTCCGATTTTCGGGCGCATTTTTGGAACAGGTAATCACGCTAGGTATGAATAACGTCGTCGTCGTCGAATCGCCCTCTAAGGCGAAAACCATCAACAAGTACCTTGGAAGCGATTTCACGGTTCTGGCCAGTTATGGGCACATTCGTGATTTGCCGCCAAAGGACGGATCCGTTCGCCCTGATGACGATTTTTCCATGGACTGGGAAGTCGACACTAAAGCCCAGAAGCACATGAAAGATATCGTCAAGGCGCTGAAGGGGGCTGACCGTCTGTTCCTGGCAACTGACCCTGACCGTGAAGGCGAAGCCATTTCCTGGCATGTTCGTGAGGTCCTTGAGCAGGGCAAGTCCCTTGATAACGTCGAAGTCAAACGCGTGGTGTTCAATGAAATCACCAAAGACGCCATTCTGGAAGCGTTCAAACATCCCCGGGAACTGGATGATGAACTGGTCGAAGCATATCTCGCGCGCCGTGCGCTTGATTATCTGGTCGGTTTTACATTATCGCCCGTTTTGTGGCGGAAGCTGCCTGGCAGCCGTTCTGCGGGCCGGGTTCAATCAGTGGCGCTTCGCCTGATATGCGAACGCGAAACCGAGATCGAGAACTTTACTGCCCGGGAATACTGGTCTGTAAGGGCGGACTTCAAGACCGGTGATGGCAAAACCGTTAGCGCGACACTGACTCAGCTGAACGGCGAAAAGCTCCGGAAATTTGATCTGGGCAATGAGGCCGCTGCCCGTGCTGCCGTCAATGTTATCGAAAATCGTGACTTTCAAGTTCAGGAAATTGAACGCAAACAGGCGCGCCGCAATCCGGCCCCGCCGTTCACCACCTCAACCCTTCAGCAGGAAGCCTCCCGCAAGCTCCGCATGAGTGCCAAGCGCACCATGCAGGTCGCCCAGCGCCTTTATGAAGGTGTCAACCTGGATGGTGAAACCGTTGGCCTGATCACTTATATGAGAACTGATGGCGTTCAGATGTCGAACGAAGCGATTGGTGCCGCGCGGTCCCTGATCGGCACGGACTTTGGCAAGAATTACGTACCGGGTCAGCCCCGCGAATACAAAACCAAAGCCAAAAATGCACAAGAAGCACACGAAGCCATTCGCCCAACAGATATCTACCGGCGCCCAAAAGACATCGCGGCTGTTCTGGATGATGAGCAACTCAAGCTCTACACCCTGATCTGGAGGCGCACTGTCGCCAGTCAAATGGAATCTGCCATCCTGGATCAGGTTGCCGTCAATATCGGCTCTCAGGACAAAAACGCAATTTTACGAGCAACCGGCTCAGTTGTCGCTTTCGACGGCTTTTTCAAGCTGTACATGGAAGGCCAGGACGACGCTGACGGCAGTGAACTCAGTGGCGGGAAAGATAGCGAGGACCGACTGTTACCACCACTTCGCGAAAATCAGACCCTGGCGCGGCACAGCGTCACGCCGGACCAGCATTTCACCCAGCCTCCGCCCCGGTTTTCCGAAGCCAGTCTGGTCAAGACTCTGGAAGAACTGGGAATCGGACGTCCGTCGACCTATGCCAGCATTATCTCCGTCCTTCAGGAACGCAACTACGTCACGCTGGACAAACGCCGTTTCACACCAGAAGACCGTGGCCGGGTCGTGACAACGTTCCTCGAAAGTTATTTTACCCGATACGTCGCCTATGACTTTACAGCCGACCTGGAAAACAAGCTCGATGAAATTTCCGGCGGGCGTATCGAATGGAAAAAAGTATTACGTGATTTCTGGGGTGATTTTGATTCTGCCGTCGCTGAAACCAAGGATCTGCGCGTTTCTGAAGTTCTTGATAAACTGGACGAACTGCTGGGACCGCATTTCTTCCGCCCCGGTGAAGATGGTAGCGACCCCAGAAAATGCCCGACCTGCGACGATGGCCGCCTTAATCTGAAGCTCGGCAAATTCGGTGCCTTTATCGGTTGTTCAAATTACCCGGAATGTCGTTTTACCCGCCCGCTTGAAGTCACCAAGGGAGGAGATACGGACGCCGCAGCCAACGGACCGGTCGAATTGGGAGTACATCCTGATAACGGGAAAATAATTACGCTTCGCAAAGGCCCTTACGGTATGTATGTTCAGTTGGGTGAAGAAGAAGAGGTGGTCGTACCGCCGCCAATTCTGAAATCCGGTGCCAAATCCAAAAAGAAACCAACGATCAAGAAAATCAAACCCAAGCGCACATCCCTGCCGCGAACAATGAGCCCGGCATCCGTTGATCTGGATGTCGCCATTGGCCTGCTCGGACTTCCGCGTGAGATTGGTATTGATCCGGAAACACAGGACATGATTACGGCGGCCATCGGTCGTTTCGGTCCCTATATTAAACGCGGCGGCACCTATGTTTCGCTGAAGGGCGATGATGATGTGCTGACAATTGGCCTGAATCGGGCGGTCATATTAATGGCGAACGCGCCGAAGAAAGATCCGCCAACGGAAATCGGCCCGCATCCCAAAGACAAAAAAATCATCACCATGAAACAGGGGCGTTGGGGGTTTTTTGTTCAACACGGTCGCACCATGGCAACCCTGCCGAAAGGTACAGACAAGGATTCCGTCACGCTGGAACAGGCGGTCGAACTGATCAATGCCAAATCCGGCAAGAAGGCACCTGCCAAAAAGAAAGCAGCCGGCAAAAAGAAACCGGCAGCCAAAAAAGCGAAAACCGGTTAAAAGCCTTGTTTCTGCATCGCCCCAGGAGGTCAGCTCATGGCAGGCCGTGAACGGAAGCCATCATCGTTACCCGACCGCGAACAGATACTGGAATTCATTCGTAAAAACCCGCACGCCTCAGGCAAGCGTGAAATCTCGCGCGCTTTCGGGCTGAATTCCGAACAAAAACGCGACCTGAAAAAACTGCTTCGTGAAATGCAGACCGAGGGTACCCTGCAACGCGGGCGCGGGAAAAAACTGATGGAAGCGGGAAAATTGCCGGGCGTCGGTGTGATAGAAATCGTTGGTCCGGACGAAGACGGCGAACTGGTCGCAAGGCCTCTTAACTGGGATGAAGATCAGCCCTCCCCGATCATCTATATGGCCCCGGAACGAAGCGGCCAGCCTGCCCTGGGTAAAGGTGACCGGGCGCTTGCCAAGCTCACTGAACTGGGCGACGGGACCTATTCGGGGAAAACCATCCGACGTATTTCAGCCGCGCCGACACGCATCATGGGAATTGTTGTTGTTGTCGAAGGCGAGGTTCGAATTCGTCCGACAGACCGGCGTTCGAAAAATGAGATGATTGTTCGCCCTGATGACCTGAATGGTGCCGAACCGGGAGATCTGGTGCTGTCTGAAGTCATTCCCGGGCGACGCCTGGGGCTTCGCCATGCCCGCGTAACCGAGCGACTGGATAGCATGGACGGAAAAGTCACAAGCCTCATTGCGATCCATCAACACGACATCCCGATTGATTTTCCGGCGTCGGCACTTTCGCTGGCGGACAAGGCAAAAGGCGTTGCTCCGAACAACCGCGTTGATCTTCGCGACATTCCGCTGGTGACCATCGACGGTGCCGATGCCCGCGACTTTGATGATGCCGTCTGGGCGGAAAAAGACATCGATCCGAAAAACAAAGACGGATGGCACCTGATGGTCGCCATTGCTGATGTTGCTTGGTATGTGCGCCCCGGTGACGCGCTCGACCGCGAAGCCTACAAACGGGGAAACTCAGTCTATTTTCCGGATCGGGTTGTGCCAATGTTGCCGGAGGCGCTGTCGAACGGCTGGTGTTCACTTGTCCCTGATGAAGATCGCCCTTGTCTGGTTGCCGAAATGTGGATTGACGCGGATGGAAAATTGCTGCGCCACAAATTTCTCCGGGCATTGATGCGCTCCGCCGCGCGTCTGACCTACACGGAAGCCCAAGCCGCTTATGATGGTCGCCTGGACGACAAGACGTCTTCAATGATAAAAACGGTTATCGCGCCCCTCTACGGGGCATATGAAGCACTCGCATCAGCCAGAGTGGCGCGACGCGCCCTTGAACTGGACCTGCCGGAAAAACAGGTTCAGCTGACAAAAGATGGATCAATCAAGGCTATTATCGAACGGGAACGACTGGATAGTCATAAACTGATTGAAGAGTTTATGATAACCGCCAATGTTGCCGCAGCGCAGGCTCTGGAGAAGAAACGTCAACCCTGCATGTATCGCATTCATGATCAGCCATCACCGGAAAAACTCAACACGCTCTCCGATTTCCTCGACTCAATTAACCTCAGATATGCCAAAGGGCAGGTCGCCGAACCCGGCCAGTTCAACCGGATTCTGAAAAAAGCCGACGGAACACCCGAGTTTCACATGATTAACCAGATAATCCTTAGAACGCAGGCTCAAGCAGAATACAGTCCTCAGAACATCGGTCATTTCGGATTGTCTTTACAAAAATACTGCCATTTCACCTCCCCTATTCGGAGATATTCAGATTTGCTGGTGCATCGGGCGTTGATTAGCGGTTATGGACTGGGCGAAGGGGGGCTGGGCCGCGATGAAATCGACTTCAGTGCCGTTGGCGAACATATTTCAGGTACCGAGCGCCGTGCAGCGGTGGCTGAGCGTGATACGGTTGATCGATTTGTTGCCGAATACATGTCATCACAGATCAGCGCGACATTCGATGGACGGGTCAACGGTGTAACCCGATTTGGCCTGTTTGTTACATTAAATGAGACCGGCGCAGACGGTCTTATTCCCATCAGTTCATTACCCGGCGATTATTACGATCTGGATGATGCACGGCACTCCCTGATCGGGCGGCAAAGCGCCAGAGAATATCGTCTCGGTCAACAAATCGAAGTCCGCCTGCTTGAGGCAAACCCAGTGACCGGCGGACTGATTTTCGCGGTTATGGATTCGGGTGAGGGTTACGAAATCGGCCCCAAACGAAACAACTCGAGGCGCCCGCGTCCAAGCGGGAAAAAAAATAAAAAGCACAGAACCCATAAAAACAGGCAGAAACGGTAATCCTGTTTCAAATATTTACGTCATCATTTCAAGAGAATTGGTGACGTCGGGCCGAAAATCGCCGAAAATCAGCTTCATGAGAGACTCGATCAGATATATTTGGCACGTCGGTGTATTGGCATTGGTCGTCATACTAGGTGCCTGCGCAGTTCCCTACGTACCGACACCTGCGGTTGTTAAGGCAGATCGACAGGAATTGATGGAGGTCTTTTCCGCCGGTTATCGCAATATTACAGAAAAATATATTGAGGATGTAAGCGTGGAAACTGTTGCCCTTGGTGGACTGGGCGGCTTTTCATCAATTGACCCGGCGCTCACGGTCGACAATGAGGCCGGGCAGATCACCCTCAGCTATTCCGGAGATTTCATCAAGGTGATCAAGGCTCCCGCTGCTGATAACGTTATCGGTTGGGCCGCGCTGACATCAGACATGACCATTGCGGCGAAAGACGTATCGGCTGATATGGGGGGGGCCAGCAAAGAGAAAATATTTGAAGCCGTGTTTGACGGCGTTCTGTCGGGACTGGATATTTTTTCACGTTATGCAGGAGCTGAAGAAGCAAAAAAAAACCGGGCACGGCGAGATGGATTTGGCGGCATTGGCATCAATTTTCATGTCAAAAACAAACAGACCTTGATCAGCAAGGTGTTACCCGGAACACCCGCCTATAAAGCGGGTCTGAAAAAAGGTGATATAATTACAGAAATCGATGGCAAAACGGTCGCCGGTTTCGACAATTCCGACATTATTTTACTGCTGCGCGGTCCGACCAAAACCAATATTGATATCAGGATTATGCGCAAACCGTTTTCGTCGCCAATGACATTTTCCATGACCCGGACACATATCGTCCCGGTGACCGTTACTGAAAGCCGGGATCATGGCATTCTGAAATTCAGGATTTCCAGTTTTAACCAGGACACGGCACGTGCGCTGGCCAGCAAACTGGCGAAAGCCAAGTCGGAAATGGGGAAAAGCCTGAAAGGGGTTGTTCTTGATCTTCGCGGCAATCCGGGTGGTTTGTTGAAACAATCGGTAAAGGTCGCCGACCTGTTATTGACCCACGGCGGGATCGTCTCAACCAAAGGTCGCCATCTCGACAGCCTGCACAGTTACGAAGCTGGCGGACGGGATCTGGCAGACGGGCTACCCGTTGTCGTATTTATCGATGGCAAATCGGCCTCGGCAGCTGAAATTGTTGCCGCTGCACTTCAGGACAGAAACCGTGCAGTCCTGATCGGCACGGCGTCTTATGGCAAGGGAACGGTACAGACGGTCATTCGTCTTCCCAATGACGGTGAAATCACCTTGACCTGGTCACGGTTTCTGGCACCGTCCGGTTATCCGCTTCACGGTCTGGGCGTTCGACCCGTGATCTGTACATCGGATCAGAAAACCAGTCCTGAATATATCGACAGGACATTGTCGGCAGGGCCAGAGCTAAAAGCCACCTTCGAATCGTGGAGAATCCCCGTGTTGCAGCCGGCTGAGGCGAGAAACAAGCTCAGAAAGTCCTGCCCTGCCGAAAAACACGATGCCGATACAGAAATGGAAGTTGCCAAACGAATCCTTGGCGACACCACGATTTATACGAAAACACTGGATTTATCGACGGGCACCAGTCAGGCTCGGAAATAAGCCGAGGCCTTGCACTACCTCCGCATAAACATGACCTTGACACCTACGGCCTGCGTTGTATTGTGCGCCGCTCAAGTTTAATTTGTGACTTTCGATGGAAGCTAAATCATGGCAAAGCCAACCGTGCAACTCATAAAACTCGTCAGCACTGCTGACACCGGGTATTACTACGTGACCAAGAAAAACCCACGCAATTCGACGGAAAAATTTGAGTTCCGCAAATACGATCCGGTTGTTCGCAAACACGTGATTTTCAAGGAAGCCAAGATCAAGTGATCTGAGCGGTTCCATCCTTTCGCACAAACAAAACGGTCGGGGGTTCCCGGCCTTTTTGCTGTCCTGTCGAATAAGTGATCCCTAATTCAGGAACATTGCCACCGTATCGAGAAAGGTCGGTACGGAAATCGGCTTGGCAATATACCCTTCGCAACCGCCTTCGCGGATTTTTTCTTCGTCACCCTTCATCGCAAATGCGGTGACAGCAACCACTGGAATTGATTTCAGTTCATCATCGGCCTTCAACATTTTGGTGACTTCCAGTCCGGAAATTTCAGGCAACTGAATATCCATCAAAATCAAATCAGGTTTGTGTTCGTAAGCCAGGCTCATCACATCACGTCCATCCATGGTCTGAATGGTATCGTAACCATGTGCCTGCAACAGATCGTTGAACAGCTTCATGTTGAGATCATTATCTTCAACAATGAGAATGGTTTTGGCCATTATTCACCCTTACGCCTACAGCGGTTTCACCGCCTTTTTTTAAAAACACCTGTTATCTGCCTGATAACGAACCGACAGCTTGCGATGATCGTATTCAGGTAATCCCCCCAGATCAACTGATATGGTAGATCAAATCATGTATCATTCATTGCCACAAGTCAAACGACCGCATTGAAAACATTAAAAAAACGAGGCTGTCAGCATGCTCTTCTACCCTGGCCACACAGTGATCGAACGGTAGCGGCATTCTGCATACCAGTTTATTCACCCCGGACTTCTTCAACCATTTCACTCAATTGTTCGATATTGCCTATTACGAGGGCATCTTTGCGCCTTTCGACGACTCCCTGACGGGCAAGATCGTTCATCACGCGGGCAACGGTTTCGCGTGTCGTGCTGACCCGGCTGGCAATATCGCTATGGACGGGAATGGGTTTAATGATGGCACAGATGTCGTCCTCGGAAAACTCCCGGGCCTGACGGAGAACTTCGGCCTGCACGCGGTTGTTGGCTGCAAGCGTGCTCAAATCCATGATACGTTCCGTCGAACTTCGCACCATACCGGCCAGATCTTCCATCAACCTCAAGGCCATCTGCGGGTGCTCCTGGACGATCGCCCTGAAACGATCCTGTGAGAGTGAAGCAACCAGACAATTATTCATTGCCATGACGCTGGCTGATCGCGGCTGTCCATCAATCGCTGCCAACTCACCGAAATGCTCGCCCTGCCCCAATTCATCGAAGGTAATTTCCCGCCCCGACAATGAATAATTAACAATTCGGACTCGTCCTTCGGCAACAAAAAATATGTCCGTAGTGTCGCTCTGCCGGTCAATAATCTGTTCTTGGGAACTGTAATGACGCCAGCTACATTGCTGTTCCAGCTCTGCCAGTTCCGCTTCCGACAGATCGCCCAACAGCGCAATCGCAGAAAGACTGCCTTTCAAATTCTCAGACATTGTTCTCCCCCAAGTGTTACTGGTTTTCGTTACCACCAGTCGCTCGCCATTAATTGCACTCGACGTTTGAATTGATGATAAACAGGAATTTGGCCGTTGGCGAGAGGATCATTGGTTAATATTCACATGCGTGGTGCTTGCTCCCTACCCATACCATGTTTAAGGTTTCGCCGGTTCGTCGTTTGAAAAGCAGGTCCCCTTTGGCGATACCCGGAAAATCCACTACTAAAACAACCAGACAAAGTACAAAAATTGCTGTTGTCATACCATGCTTTCGTGAGCGTCTTCATATCCTGGAGGTGTTGGATGCGATTGGCCCCGAAACTGGTGCCATTTTTGTTATCGATGATGCCTGCCCTGACCAAACAGCTGATCTGGTTGAAGAGAAATGTAAAGACCCTCGGGTTCAAGTGATACGCCATGACACGAATCAGGGGGTTGGCGGTGCAACGTTGACGGGATACCGGCATGCACTTGATGCGGGGTTTGATATCATCGTCAAACTGGATGGTGACGGTCAGATGAACCCGGACCAGATTCCAAGACTGATTGCGCCGGTTGTGTCCGGTCTGGCCGATTATGCCAAAGGCAACCGTTTTCACCGTGCGGATGCCGTTACCGCTATGCCGTGGACCCGAATTGCCGGCAATATTGCGCTGTCATTGATGTCAAAAATGTCGAGCGGTTACTGGAACATTTTCGATCCCACTAACGGTTATACGGCAATCCACTCGACAGCGGCACGAAACCTGCCTGCTGGCAGGATTTCCAGGGGATATTTCTTTGAATCTGAACTGTTGTTCCGTCTTGGCATGATGCGGGCAGTTGTTGAAGACGTGCCGATGACCGCCCAGTATGGGAAAGAAACAAGCGGCATCAGCATTCCCAGGGTTATTCCTGAATTTATCGCCAAACATTATATAAATACCTGCAAGCGCATCTATTTTAACTATTTCCTCCGCGATCCGGGCGTCGCAACAGTACAGCTTGTATTTGGCAAGCTGTTTACAGGGTTTGGCCTTATTTTCGGTGGCTGGAACTGGTATGACAGCATTCAGACCGGTATCAACGCCAGTGCCGGAACCGTCGTCCTGGCCGCCTTGCCAATAATTATCGGACTGCAACTCCTGTTCGCGTTTTTCGGGCAGGATGTGCGGAATGTGCCGACAACGCCATTGCAATCTCTGGAACTTCCGTCAGGCGATGGCTGACCCGTTATAATACAGTGGCGCTTCCGCCCCGGCGCTGATCACCGGCAGCGCGGAAATTCCGGTGATCTGAATCTGCATGAACACAATGAACACCACCAAAAAACAGATTTTTCTCATCCCATAACCGGGCATCTTCAAACTGCCGGGCAAAGTCTTGCCGCAGATCGGAATCAAACCCCTCTTCGACGTTCAGTTTTCCGGCTTCATAGTGAATACGGGGCGAGATTATGGCCTCTTCAACAGGCATTCCGAATTCCAGAACATTCAATAACACCTGTAAAATTGCCGTACGAATTCTGTTTGATCCACCCGACCCCAGTGCGAATATTCCACCATCAGGTGCAATCGCTACACAGGGCGCCATCATTGAACTCATCCGTGTCGCCGTAGGCCATTGGTGAAATCCATGCGGGTTGATGTCTTCTTCACCCAGCATGTTGTTGAGCATGATCCCTGTACCCGGCACCACATATCCGGCTCCCTCGCCGTTGGACAAAGTCAATGCAGCGGCATTTCCATCACCGTCAATTACGCTGATATGGGTTGTCCCGCGGTGAGACGCCGGTTGGCCCATTACCGATTTACGATAGGTTTCCAGCAATTCCGGATCAAACAGGGCCTGTTCAGCCTGACGTTCACCTACTTCATGAATACCGCTTTCAATTCGCGCCTGATTGGTCAGGTCCATAACCTTAGCCAACAGGTTCAGATGCGCCATGCTGCCAAATTCAGTTCGCTCAAGATCGACCCGATCGAGCAGCGCCAGGGCAAAGGCAATAAGAATTCCACCCGATGACGGAGGTGGATTGGTCAGCAATCTGGTTCCCTTGTATTCTCGCATCAGGGGGTGGCGGCGAATAACCTCGTAAGCTTCAAGATCCCTGCGTGTCAGGGTCCCGCCATTGCTTTGACAGTCCGTGGCAATTTGTCGGGCAATTTCACCACGATAAAACAAATCATCGCCTTCGATTGAAATCGCTTCCAGTGCATCAGCGTAGGCCGGGTTGGAAAATCTTTCTCCCTCCCCTATCAGACGGCTCGGATCATCAGCCGAGGCAAAAATCTGACGGCTGGCAGGCATCGACATGTAGATGCCGCCGACCACCTGAAAAATATACGCCTGGAGTCTGTTCATGGGTATGCCCTCACGGGCCAGCGCCATCGCCGGTTCGATGATCCGTTTGATTGGCATCCGTCCAAGATCACGATTGATCTCAAACATGCCCTTCACCAAACCGGGGGTGGCAATCGATGCCATGCCGATGTGAAATTCCTGCTGAACGGTGCCAAAGTCACAGGTAATGGGAAAGAAATCGCGGTTGCTGTGATCAGGGCGGGCGATTGGCGTGTGAGCAAAAAAATCATAAAGCCCGGATTTCCCATGGGCCGGCTTTGCCAGCAGAAATCCTCCGCCCCCCATAGACGACAATACGGGTTCGGTTACGCAACTTGCTGCCATAGCCCCCAGCACGGCGTCAAACGCGTTTCCGCCTTCTTCCAGAATTATCCGTGCCGCAGCTGTGGTTTCCGGGTGACCAGACGCAATGGCCCCGGTTTTTTTTGATGATGAATTCATGTCTATTATTCTGGACGGCCTGTCGCGCCAATATCTCCAATGTAAGCAACAATTTTAATGTAACCGACAAAACACAAAACAAAAGATTCCCCTGAGGGATTCTCTTCGATATGCTGTCTACTCGTCTCTGGGCGGGTTCCCGGAGGGTATATCTGATTTCAAGGCCAAAGAGGTTTTCATGCGTCGAACACTGGGAATTCTGCTGTTGTCTATTGCGGTGCTGATGGGAGTCGGCTCGGCCTATGCTCAGGAAGGGCTGATGAATTCGATTTCATTTCGCGATATTCCGACGAATGCCAAATTACAGGTTCAGCCACTGGACAATTCTGATGAAAATCTCGTGTTACAGGTGGAATTTGAAAAAGCGCTGCAGGCTCAAGGATTCACACTCACCTCCGACGCTGCCCTGATACTGACCTTCGAAACCAGAGATGAAATCGGTGCATGGACGACGACTGACCGTCGCCATGTTTTTTCGTTTGAATCCAAGGGCGGGCGCAGTGGTGGTGAAAACGCCAAGGCCAGAGTCAATGTTTTTGATAGTCAGACCGGTGGATTGTTTAACAAAGGTCACAGCGGCACAAATATTGCTACACCCAGTTCCTACCGTATCGACGTCACTGTTGAAGACCGGGGCACCGGAAAACGCCTTTGGCAGGGTTGGTCAACGGCCCGGCTGGGAGCTGGTGACGGCCTTTCACTGACCCGTAAGATGATCCCGGCTCTAGCCGAAGCGGTCGGTAAAACCGTTAAACAAAAAACCTTCGACCTCTACTGATGATCTGATCAGCATACGGTTTTGTTAATTTCATCAACTATATTTCGAATATTCTAGAAATATAGTTGACTTACACATAAAATCGTCATATTCAGTAATCATGGATGAAAAACAGGCGGCTAAATGTTTAAGTGAACTGGGCAATCCGACGCGCCTCGCGGTGTACCGGTTGCTGGTCCGCGCCGGGCCTGATGGCATGACCGTTGGAGACATTCAGCGCCGCCTTGAAATTCCGGCATCAACACTATCGCATCATATCGCACATCTGGTCTGGGCCGGGCTGATTGAACAGGACCGCCAGGGGCGCACGCTTCATTGTCGCACAACGGACGGCATGATGAATGCCCTGATTGAATTTCTCAGCGCCGAATGCTGTGAAGGGTTTGACCGCAACAATGAAACCGCAAGCGCCTGAGTTTTTTTAAACAGATAGTTCGATAATCGTCGAAATAATATAAGACAGGATTTTGACCATGGATACCACACAGAACATCGCCCCCCGGCAACCGGAGCGGAAATTCAGATTTCCAGCAATCAAAATCGACCCGGTCATTATCGTCTTCGCCGCCATCGTCGCCGCACTGGCCGTATTGGACAGTGCCCAAATTCCCACCAGTTTCACTTTTATGGCGGGGTCGCTCGGCTGGATTGCGCCGTTCTTTATCTTGTCCATTGGGGTCGCCGGTTACGCCAAGGCTAGTGGTGCCGAACATCTGATAGCCCAGGTCTTTTCCGGCAATCCGGTTCGCATGATTGTCGCGGCATCCGTATTTGGCGCTTTGTCACCGTTCTGCTCGATCGGCGTTATTCCCATTATTGCCGGATTACTGAGTGCCGGTGTTCCGCTGGCGCCCGTTATGGCCTTCTGGCTCTCATCTCCACTGATGGACCCTGAAATGTTTGTCATCAGTTCGGCTGGGCTCGGCTTGCAGTTCACAACCGCCAAAACCCTGTTTGCCATCATGATTGGACTGCTGGGCGGCATGACAACGTTGATGATGCAGCGTATCGGTTTTTTTGAGAATGCCGTTCTGAGCACTTCAGACGGTTGCGGCAGCTGCTGCTCGGCAGACAAATCCGACACGAAAGTAAACTGGAAATTCTGGAACGAACCCGGTCGTCGTCAGGAATTCTTCGGCAGCTTCAGAGAAAACGGATGGTTTCTGGGTAAATGGCTGACCTTTGCCTTTCTGATCGAAAGTATCATGATCGCCTATGTTCCGGCGTCGTTCATTTCAACCTGGCTCGGCCAGGATACATGGTGGACCCTGCCATCAGCCGTCCTGATCGGCATCCCCACATACCTGAACGGTTTTGCGGCTGTTCCGTTAATGGCTGAACTGATCGAAATGGGTATGATGCCGGGCGCGGCAATGGCCTTCATGATTGCCGGTGGCGTTACCAGTATTCCCGCCGCCATTGCCGTTTTTGCCCTTGTCCGACGCGCAATATTTGCCTGGTATATCGTATTGGCGCTGATCAGTGCGTTGCTTTCGGGCAGTCTTTATCAGATGATTGCAATCTGATCCGGCAGGAGCAGCCTTACCAAATCAACGTTGGCGGACCCCGACATCATGCAATCAGAAGGTAACCGCCCGCTACGCCAGATTATCTGGTCTTTCGCGGTCGCCGAAACCATCGTCTGGGCAGCACTTTATTATTCTTTCCCGGCCCTGTTACCGGAATGGGAGCGCGATCTTGGCTGGACAAAAACTGAACTGTCAGCCGCCTTCACCTCTTCGCTGATTTTGTCAGCCCTGCTGGCCCCTTATGTGGGCCGGTTGATTGACCGCGGTCATGCTATTCGCGTGTTTCCCGGCAGCGCACTTTTGGGTGCCGTTCTTTTTGCCACATTGTCACTGGTCAGGGAGTTCTGGCAGTTTTACGTGATTTGGCTTGGGCTTGGTGTGGCCATGTCAGGCGCGCTTTACGAAGCCTGCTTTGCCATCGTCACGCGCGCAACCGGAGACAAAAGCAAGCAGGCGATAACCCGCATAACCCTTGTTGCCGGCCTGGCCGGAACAGTCTCGTTTCCATCAGCACACGCGCTGACCGGTCTGTTTGGCTGGCGAAATACCGTTTTGATTTTTGCCGCTACAGTCGCCGTTGTCGCCATTCCCCTGATCTGGTTCGGGTGCCGTTCTGCCCTCGATCAATTAAAAGCAACAAAAACCACCAAACAACATGAGAAAACACCTGCTCGTGACGTCCTTAAATCAAAAATTTTCTGGCTTCTGGCGATTGCCTTCACCACGATTTCCATCGACCACGGTCTGCTGCTGACGCATATGCTGCCGATCATGGATGATCGTGGTGTCAGTCCGGAAATTGCCGTCCTCGCTGCCGCCATGATCGGCCCCATGCAGGTAACCGGTCGCATTGTCATGATTATGGTCGAACGCAAGGTATCCATATTCGGTATCGCGATCGGTTGTTTTCTGGCGATGGCTACGGCGGCCGGATTTCTGCTCGGCTCTGGAGGAATGTTGCCCCTGATATTCACCTTCGTCGTCTTACAGGGCGCGGGATACGGCGTCACCAGCATCGTCCGTCCGGTGATCACAGCGGAACTTCTGGGACGACAGAATTTTGGCGTCATATCCGGCATGCTGGCCCTGCCCTTCATGTTCGGGGCAGCCACCGCGCCAACGATTTCCGCCCTCGTCTGGTCACTTGGCGGTTACGATATGGTCATCATGCTGGCCCAGATAATGACGGGCATCGGGTTGATAGCGCTATTGATGGCACGACGATCAACCGGGCGCGCACCACCAAACAAATAGGTCCCGCGCCTGACACTCATTACCGACACGGGACTCCCGTTAATTCACCTCCGGCTTTGATTTCTGTTAAAAACATGTGATACGAAGAGAAATACACAACCCGAGGTTGGCTATTGCGATTGAATCGCAGATATGATCTCATACGTAAGTATACATGATGGGGTTATAAATTCTGCTCTCATTGCGTTTGATTTATTCAATCAAGAAATTGGGGACTCGCTTGTCAACCAACAGAACCCGTGGGGAATCCCGCTGTGAGCGCTGATAAGCGAAAGCTGATTGTCGGATCAGCTCTGATCGGGTTGGTTTTGTTTGGACTTGGCACATCCATTCTGACAGGGGAGCGACTGAGAGCGACCGCATACACCGACTGGGTAAACAAGGGCAAGGTCGATGCGCGCCGCATGACAGGCAGTATCCTGTTCTGGATATCCAAGGCCGAAGTCAATCTCCGCGCCATCGCCGGACAATTCCGCAGCGGACTGTATCCGGATCAGAAAACATTTTTCAAATTCATTGACGATGCTGAAACATGGGATCCTGACGTCACTTTCGACTCTGTCGTTTATGCAAAACGGATACTACGACAGGACCGGGACGCCAATGAAAAAGAGCAAGGCGCAGATATTACGGTTATTGGTTCGCGTGATCAGCGCGCCCCTGAAGTGTTCGAGAGTTTTGCGGTCGAACTGGTATCGCGCGACGACGGCATTCTCCACATGCGATCCGACCTTACAACCCTTCCGGCAGTCAAGACAGCAGTCCTCACCGCTCGTCAAAGCCCTGGCCATGTGATTCTTGGCCCTGCATTCAAAGGGAAAGACGGAGACAATCATGCCGTAATTGCAACTGTCACTGATCTCGCTGGCGGAACCGGGATCATGGCAGCGACGGTCAATCTGGTAGATTTTTTTTCCGGGTTTACCGCTGATTACCTACCCAACGGCATTCAGGTCCGGCTCATAGAACGCGACAGTGAATCTCGCGCCAAGAACCTCTTCATCCCGATCATTGGAACCCTTGAACCCCCTGAAGATGTTGTCGCCACTGAAATTATTCGCATTACCAGCGGTCAGGCGCGATGGGACCTGCATTGGGACATCATGCCTGATTATCTGGAAGGTCCGTCCAACCAATTTGCCCTTCTGGTGAGCATCGGGGGCTCAATCCTGACATTGCTGATTGCGTTTATTTTTTACGGGATCTCGATGCAGAACATCCGGTTTCAGCGCTTGGTCGATGACCGGACGGCAGAACTTTCCCAAAATTCAATGCTGGTCCAGTTAACAATGGATTCCATTGATCAGGGATTTGCCGTTTGGAATGCCGACCACAGGCTGGTGCTCTGGAGCAAACGCTGTGCCGATTTCTGGTACTATCCCAAGGGACTTCGGCCCGGAACGCATATGCAAGATTTACTCAAACACCTGGCGATGAACGGTGCCTTTGGCGAAGGGGATATTGAGGACATTGCCCATAGAGAGATGGCGCGGATCGTTGAAGCCGGCGGAGCATCCGACGAGATATTCCAGATGACCGACGAGCGTCAGGTACACGTCCGGCGCTTTCCGCTGGAGCACGGTGGATACGTTTCAATGTACACCGATGTAACCGAACGCGAACGGGCATTGGAAACGCTCAGGAACTCTCATAATGTCCTGGAGCGCCGGGTAGCAGAGCGAACATACGATCTTGTCAAAGCGAGAGACGATGCAATTTTGGCGGACCGCACAAAGAGCGAATTTATGGCTAATATGAGCCACGAGCTGCGAACGCCTTTGAATGCAATTATCGGCTTCTCGCAGATGGCCGCAGGCGAAATTCACGGTCCTCTCGGTGATCCAAAATACCTGGAGAATGCGTCCATCGTCGCAACCGCCGGAGAACATCTTCTGCAACTTATTTCCGACATTCTTGATCTTTCCAAAATCGAAGCCAAGGCGATGATTCTGGATGAAGAGAATGTCGATCTGGCAGAAATTGCCAAGGCCATTGAAAATATCATTTCACCACGTGCCGAACAGGCCGAACTGGATCTGTCGATATCGGTTTCTCACGATATCCCCAATCTTAATTGCGACAAATTACGGGTTAAGCAGATGTTACTCAATCTGACCGATAACGCAGTAAAATATACATCAAGCGGCGGCAAGGTTAGCATCAAGATCGATACGGATTCAGAAAATGCAATCCGGATCAGCGTTTCTGATACAGGTGTTGGAATCTCTGACGAAGACATTGAGCTTGTACTTGTTCCGTTCGGTCAAGTGAATTCAAACACAATGGTCCGCAACGGTGACGGGATTGGCCTCGGCCTCTCTTTAGTAAAACATATGGTGGAAATGCATGGCGGAACGCTGGCGCTGCAAAGCAAAATCGGTCAAGGCACGACGACAACCCTGCATTTCCCTGCCACCCGGACTGTTCAGACAAATTGAGCTCCGTCACCCGAACGTGATTTCCGTTGCCGCGCCGCAACACATAAACTTCTGTCATGATATTACATCGCCGCAAATTTGCTGCCGTAATTGTTCTTCTTGTCTCATTTAGCCAGATAATTTCACCGGTTCTTGCTGATTCGTCGCCCCCGCGCATTGACTGGAAGGAATTTCAGGATCTGCTGGGTAACGATCCGGAAAACGATGTGGGCGAACAGATGTGCTGAGCCTGTGTTTTGTAAATATGATATAGGTCAAGGCCGGCTGGCGCCGTTTACGTTACTAGCCGACAACGCATTCGGAAGATTGTGCGGAAAAGAGTGCTGAAAACAAGCGTTTGATGTGCAGCTATGGTGAACAAGAGTCGTTCGAAACAATTGCCGATCATGCCATGCCTTGGTGCGCGTATTCGCGCCAAAACCGAATGGGCTGCGCTGACACCTGAAGAGACTGACTTGTTCAACCGGCGCGTCGTTTGCCGGACCTACGCCGCCGGAGAAACCATCTTCGTTCAGGGTGACCCTTGCAAAGGCCTCTATCTGGTTGAGGGCGGATTGGTCGCAGTTCGCAAAATGGATGAAGAAGGTCAATCAGCAATCGTTCGCCTGGCTTATCAGTGTGACACCCTTGGTTACCGCCCCCTGCTCGCCAAGGAGAATCACCGCGCCACCGCCGAGGTGATAAAGGAAGCGAAAATCTGTTTTGTCGATGCATCTACGATACGCGGGTTTCTCAAAAGCAACCCTCGACTTGGCATGAATTTTCTTGAACATACCGCGCGGGCTTTCGGAGAAGCCGAGGAACGACTATTTCAGGTTGCAGCATTGAGCGTGCGCATTCGCGTCATACATCTGCTGGTTTTGTTGCGTGATCATTATGGAACAACCACAAGTGACGGCACACTATTTGTTGAACTGCCGATGTCACAACGTAATCTTGCGGAAATGATCGGGGCCCGCCCCGAGTCGGTATCAAGGGCCTTGCGCAATATTCAGGATGAAGGGCTGCTGAACATGTCCGGTCGCACCATACGCGTCAATCATCTTGATCGTCTTATCGGTGAACTTCACCACAACCTCCATTAGCAAAACTCACAATGGTCGTTTGATTATTCGCCCACAGGCGGTTGGCGATGAAATCTTTAATTCGCATTTGATGACTTAAGTCATCGCCTGAAAAACTCGCCCGACGGACAATTACCACGTTCCAAAATTTTAATTGCGTCAACTCGCAAGGAAAGAGGGCTTGGTATGAAAGCAACAGTGACAACCATTTCCCGCAGAAATCTGGTCGGGAAAATTGGCAAGGGAGCAACTCTGGCCGCTGTAGCCACAGCTGTTCCCGGTCAGGCGAAAGCGGCAATTGCCCAGCGCCCTGTGCACTACGCAATGGTCATTGATACCCGTAAGTGTACGGGCTGTCATGCATGCTCCGTTGCCTGTAAAACAGAATTCGAGGTTCCCCTGGGGGTTCATCGTTCCTGGGTGGAATATGTCGAAAAAGGAACGTACCCGAACGTCAGCAGAAGTTTCCTTCCGCGACTGTGCAATCAGTGTTCCGAGCCCGACTGCGTCAGCGTCTGTCCAACAGGCGCAACGTACAAAAGGGAAGAGGACGGGATCATCGTCGTTGACGCCGAAAAATGCATCGGCTGCAAGTACTGTATGCAGGCTTGCCCTTACGATTCCAGGTTTGTTAACCCCAACACCGGCACCGTCGAAAAATGTGATTTCTGCCTGCACCGGGTAACCAAGGGGCTTGAACCCTCATGTGTCAATACCTGTCAGGGCAGGGCAAGAGTCTTCGGCGATCTGAACGACCCGGATAGTGAGGTGGCCAAACTCGTTGCTACTGAACCGGTTACGGTGCTCAGGCAAGAGATGGGAACTCAGCCGAATGTTTTCTACATCGGCGCTGATCATGCGGATGAAAACGACCTGCGCGTCCCGGGACAATACGTCCGGGTCGATACGCATCGTCCCGCTCTGGAACGGAGGTAAGGGTTATGCAAGAACTACATTGGGGTCTCCCTGTCATAGGGTATTTGTTTTTAGCTGGTGTCGGCGCAGGTGCCTATACCGTAAGTTCGTCCGCCCTGTTACGTGGCGGTGCGAACGGCGTTACCAGCGACAACTTTGATATCGCCCGGTATGGCGCCCTGTTGGCGCCGATTCCGATGATCGTTGGAACCGGCATGATTATCTTTGAGCTGGGAACTTTCCAGGCCGCCGTCGCCAATGGCGACATCGGATTATTCTTCAAATGGATCAATCTGTTCCTGACCATCAACATGTCGCCGATGAGTATTGGTTCATGGGTGCTTGGCGTATGTATTATCGCCAGCGTCCTTTATGCCTATACATTCCTTTCCAGTAACAGTGCGCCTGACGATGCCAATAACGGTTTGCGCCAGAAGATGGCATGGATCGGAGTTCCGCTCGGAATTGCCGTGGCAATCTATACCGGTGTGATGCTCGGTGCGATGCCTGCAAGGCCGTTCTGGAACACGCCGATGCTGGCAATTCTGTTCCTGATCTCATCTCTGTCAACCGGTGTCGCAGGAATCCTGCTATTGCGCGCATTGTTCGCTCATGGTCAAACTGCACCGGCAAGCGACCCGCCAACTGATCTCGACCATAGTGTCGGCAAGGGTGCCTATATGCTTGCATCATCCGATGTGAAGCTGATCGGGCTTGAGTTACTGGCAATTGCCCTGTTCATTCTGTTCGCCAAACTGGCCATCGGCAACGCGTCCGAGGCGGTGTCGATCATTCTGCCCGGCGGCGCTCTGGCAACCATGTTCTGGGGCGGTGTCGTCGTCGTCGGACTGCTATTGCCGATGCTGGTCGAACTTAAATACGTGATTCCGGCCCTGCGTCATCAGCAACCATATGCCATGCCCCGCGGAACCGAAATCGCCGTTTGTGCCGTTATTCTGTTTGGCGGATTCATGCTGCGCTACGTCGTGGTCGCGGCCGGTCAGATGACCGGTCCCATGGGAATTTGAGGAGACGATTATGTTAAATCGACGTAACTTTTTACAGGTTGGTGCCAGCGTACCACTTGCAGCACTGGCCGGTGAAGCATTAGTCCGACACACCTCCGCAGGACCCGTGATTGGCGGCAAGGACTTCTCGCCAACCACCGGCAAGGAACGCCAGGCTATTCCCAGCGCCTGCTGGCAATGCGTGACCCGTTGCCCCAACATCTCCTATGTGGAGGACGGACGACTGGTCAAGATCGAAGGGCAGCCGAATTCCATCAGGACCAATGGGGTGATGTGCTCCAAGGGTCAGGGCGGCATCGGTCAATACTCTGATCCGGATCGCATTCTCCACCCCATGCGTCGTGTTGGTAAACGCGGCGAAGGAAAATGGAAACGGGTCAGTTGGGACGAAGCCCTCAGTGAACTGGCGGAGCGTATGAAGAAACTGCGTGACGATGGAACGCCGGAAAAAGTGATGTTCCACTATGGCCGCATGAAAGCCAGCCATTCCAAGCTGATCAAGAGCCTGTTCCTCGCCAATTACGGGACCGGCACCATTGGCAATCATACCTCGATTTGTGAGGCCGCCAAGTGGACGGCGCAGGAAATGACCTGGGGTGGTCATTACGACAACTGGGACTTCGACAATACCAACTACGTGCTGAACTTCGGTTCCAACGTACTCGAAGCTCATACCAACCACATCCCGACCGCACATCGATTGATCAAGCGATTGACTGACGGCAACATCCGTATGGTGACCTTCGATGTCCGACTGTCAAACACCGCCGCCAATTCGTCAGAATGGGTGCCGGTCAGACCCGGTACAGACCGCGCCGTCGTCCTTGCGATGTGCAACGTGGTGATGAACGAAGACCTGTATAAAGGTGAAGGGGAAGCCTTCCTGAAGTTTGTCAAGGTCACCGCCGGCCTGAATCCCGGCATCGACGACAAGGTCGCCGCTCTGAAGACTCACCTTGCCAGGTACACGCCGGAATGGGCTGAGAAGGTCAGCGGCGTACCTGCTGACAAGATCCGCACCATTGCCCGTGAAGTTGCGACCGCCAAACCGGCCTGCATCATCAGTTACCGCGGTGCGGTTGCGCATCATCATGGTGCGGATACCGAGCGTGCAGTGCAGATGCTGGCCTCAATCACCGGCAACGTCGACAATCCGGGCGGTCGGTGCAAGGCTGTCGGTGCCAAGTGGAAGTACCCGAAGGGACCGAAGAACAAACCGAAATCGCGCAAACTCAAGATTCTCGACGGACTACCCGGTGCGGCCAAAATGCCGACCCATCATGTCAACCACCAGGTTCTGAAGATGATCAAGGACGGCAGCGCCGGAAGACCGAACATCTATATGTGGTACTGCTACACGCCGGTCTATGCCAACGGCGAGGTCCAGGAGAACATCGACATTATGAAGGACGAGAAACTGATCCCGTTCAGTGTTTGTGTTAATCCGTTCTACGACGAGTCGGCGGCTTTGGCTGATCTGATCCTGCCCGACACCCCCTATACGGAACGTTGGGGTTATGAAGATATGGTATCGCCGACGCAGGTCGCGGAATATTACATTCGCCAGCCGGCCGTGAAGCCGCTCGGTGACTCCCGTGATTTCGCCGACGTCTGCATTGAACTTGCTGATCGCATGGGCTTCCCGCTTGGCGTCAAGAGCCACGAAGAGTTCGTCAAGGTGTCCTGTGAAAAAACGCCGCTGATCAAGGCGGCGGGTGGCTTCGAGTATATGAAAGCCAACGGTGTTTACCATGACCCGAAAGCCAAGCCGAAGTTCTTCTCCTATAAGAAAGTTCTCAAACCCGAACAATATGAAAAGGACGGTATCGTCAAGGATCCGGAAACGGGCGTCTACTGGAACTGGAAGAAGGCCAAGGTAGCGAGCGTCGAAGATGCTTTGAAAAAAGGCTACACGCACACCAAAAAGTCCTACAAAGCCTACGTCGGCCAGGAAATCGATGGCGTGGTGTACTCGGGTTTCAAACCTGACAAGCTCAACAAGTCTGGTTTCATGGAGCTCTACTCCGAAATCGTCGAAGCCAAGGATCTTCCGGCCATGCCGTCATGGATGGCGGCACCGGAACATGATGCAATGAAACCCGGTGATCTGATCCTGACCACCTTCAAGGTCTCCACGCAGATCCATTCGCGCTCTGCAAACTGTAAGTATCTGACCGAAATAACGCATGACAATCCAGCCTGGATCAATCCACAGACAGCTCTGGAAAAAGGAATAGCCGAAGGCGATGCGATTTCGGTGACCTCACCGTTCGGCGAGATCAAGACCACAGCCAGAGTGACACCAGCGGTCGTCCCAGGCACTGTGGCAATTTCTCATCATTGTGGTCATTGGGAATATGGTCGGTACGCATCCGGCAAGAAAGCGCCAGACGGGCGTCCCGGTCCAAAGGCCGACAATATCTGGTGGAAAACAAACGGTGCGCATCCAAACTGGATCATCGGCAACAAGGCCGATCCCATATCGGGACAGTTGCGCTTTATGGACACCGTTGTAACCGTCAAAAAGGTCGGGGCGCGTGCGTGACCTAACGCCAGACATCGGCCATGACGAGTTGGCCAGGAGCGCCATGGAGCGAAGTCGGCTCTATGGCCTTCTGGCCACGGTTTTTCGTCACGAACCATCGGCTGAATTTTTATGCCAGATGAAAACACCTGAAATGATGGTTGCCTTGGCCGGTGCAGGAGTTGAGTTGGGCGAAGAGTTCGAGACAGACCGGTTCGCCGATATCAGCGAAAAACTGGGCATTGAATACACACGTTTATTTCTGGGGCCGGGGAAACACATCTCGCCACACGAGTCGGTGCAGCTAAAACGCGGCAGCGGTATCCTGTGGGGACCAGAGACATCAGCGGTTCGAAAGACCTATCGTGCCGCCGGACTGGATCTCGGTGAGAACGAAACTGTCCTTCCGGATCATCTCAGCGTTGAGTTGGATTTCCTGGTTTTACTGGCAAAGGAAGAGGCCGAAGCTTGGGAGAAGTTGGAATATGACAGCACGGCCAGATCCCTGCATCTCCAACATGGATTCATCTCCCGTCATCTTGGAAAATGGGTAGGCGGGTTCTGCAAAAAGGTCAAAGAGCAAGCAGATTTTGCTTTCTATCCAGCATTTGCCGAACTCCTGCGCGGGTTTTTGTCAGGTGAAAAATCTGAAATCATCAGTAGACTGAACCTGATTGATGCAAATGACCCCCTTTTCTCTGATGACGGGGAAAGTAATAATCTTAGATCTATCAATGGGTAATCAGCGAAATTCCGATTCTGGTCGCGCAATACCCTACCGAACCACGGCGGATGCGTTGGTGGTAAGTGCGCTGGTAGTCATCATCTTATCAGCGGCGACGGTAAACGCCTCAGCATGTGGCTGGTGGGGCGATGGTGAGAACGACGAAACTGAATCCATAACGATAGGCGCAGACGGGCACCCGGTTTCAGAAGACATCGAAAAATCTGGGATACCCTATGGACTACAAGTACCCGCGCCAAGATCCGGTTATGGTATGGTTGTCCTGCAGGGCGGAACAGCAATGCCCTATCTGCATGTGGTCAAAGACAACTCCATCCACTCAATCCAGCAACTTCGCCAATTTGGGTTCCCCGCAGTTATCGATCTTGGTACGCCCCCTGCGGTTGCAACACTGCATCAGCTGGAAACCGGTCCACTTGGAATGAAATACTTCAATATTCCTCTGGATCAGGGCGTTCCGGGCGAAGCCGATGTCTTGCGGTTTAGCGAAATTATCTCAACCTGGGAAAACCTGCCGATTTTGGTATTCAGCGCATCGGCCAATCAGCTGGGAAGATTGTGGGCCAATTATCAGCTACTTGAAGGCTTTTCCCGGAAAGATGCTGTCAGGCAAGGACGGCAGTTGGGTTTGACCGAAGACGATATCCGCAACCTTCGAAAATAATGTCCGAAGGTTGAGCCCCCATACCAACCTCCGGCACCTTTGCCCGAACCTGCATATGCGAATTCAAACAAAAACGCGATCGGAATATTGTTAGGGGGCAACTGGATAACTACCCGTCTATCATGGCTTCGCCGCGACTGACCAGTTCCAGTGACGACATTGCCCATTCGGCCATTCTGGTCAGGTCATCCTGGTTAAAGCCGAAGGCGACCGCAATATCGCTGATCATGTTCGATTCGGCTTCATCCAGATAGTCGTCGCTGTAGGCCAGTGCGAGAATTTCCATCATCGCGACGCATCGGGACTGACGGGTATCGAAGGCGCTGACATCCAGATCACCAAGCACCCCGTCCGTTTCCTGAGTATCGGGCAGCGCAAGTCGGCGTTTCAAGTCATCGAGTTTTCGAAGCTCGCTCCTGTCCTGTTCCCCGTCAATCAACGTTGTTCGCTGGGCGAGACTAAAAAACGCCTGTTTTTGCGAAGTGTTCAGAAGATGAAGGAACATCATAATCGCCTTTTCTATTCGCGGATTGGTATTTCAAACTAGATCAATTCCACACCGGTCTCCACCTTTTTGGCCTGCAATGCTTGCTCCATCTGCGGATTTTCGCTACGAAACACCGGCAGATATTCTGTCCACGCCCAATTCCGTCAATCAGAAGCGAAGCCGATGAACGAGCCTGTGAACAAAGCCCTACTGCCTGCCGGAATGTCGGATGCGTTGCCGCCGGATGCCGCATTCGAAGCCGATACACTCGACGATCTGCTATTGAGCTTTGCCGGGCACGGATACCAGCAAGTCAAACCGCCGCTTATCGAGTTTGAAGAGGGGCTGCTTGCCGGAGTCGGAACCGCTGTATCAGCGCAAACCTTTCGACTGATGGATCCGATTTCCCAGCGTATGATGGGCGTTCGCGCCGACATGACGCCGCAGGTTGCGCGTATTGCCGCCAGCCGCCTGAAAAAGGCCCCGCGCCCGCTTCGTCTGAGCTATGCCGGTCAGGTGCTGCGGATCAAAGGCTCTCAACTCCGCCCCGAACGACAGTTTTCCCAGGTCGGCGCTGAACTGATCGGTGTTACCGAACCCGCCGCCGATGCGGAAGTCATCGTCATGGCAGCAAATGCACTGACAAAAATCGGTGTTTCAAATCTTTCAATTGATCTTGGTATCCCGACGCTGGTGCCGGCAATCTGTCGCGAACTTGACATATCAGAAGAGGTTGAAGGCAAGCTGCGTCTGGCACTCGACCGAAAGGACGCCGCCGAGGTCGCCGCATTGGCCAACGATTTGGGGGCCGATGGATGCAAAATCCTGAGTGCCCTGCTGGCCGCTGCCGGACCGGCGCACAAGACCATTGATGTTCTGAACGCGCTTGATCTTGGCGATCATGCAGCGCAAGAACGCCACGCCCTGATTGAAGTGATCAGTTTGATTGAAGCGGCTGATTCTGATTTGACGCTGACCGTTGACCCCGTTGAAAACCGTGGTTTCGAGTATCACAGCGGGGTGACGTTCACATTCTTCGTGCGCGGTGTGCGCGGCGAACTGGGAACTGGCGGTCGTTACGTCGCCAACACCGGCAACGGCCATGAAGAACCCTCGACCGGGTTCACCCTGTTCATGGACACGGTGTTGCGCGCACTCCCGGAATACATACCACAAGCGCGGATTTTCATGCCTTGGGGCACCGGGCGCGAGGCGGCAGAAAAGCTTCGGGCGGAAGGTTGGGCGGCAGTCTCGGGACTGGTCGCTGTTGAAAACGATGAAGCCGAGGCGAAGCGGTTGCTTTGCACACATCTTTTTACTGAAAATGGAATAGTCGAACTTTAACCTGAAATGGAAAGTTAGAAAATATGGCCAACGTAGTTGTCGTCGGTGCCCAATGGGGTGATGAAGGAAAAGGTAAAATCGTTGATCTGCTGTCAGAGCGGGCCGACGTAGTTGTTCGCTTTCAGGGCGGACACAATGCCGGTCATACACTGGTTATCGATGGCACGACCTACAAACTGAGCCTGCTGCCATCAGGTATCGTTCGTCCGAACAAGTTATCGCTGGTTGGCAACGGTGTGGTCCTTGACCCCTGGGCCTTCCTTGCTGAAGTTGACAGAATTCGCGAACAGGGCGTCGCCATCAGTCCGGAAAACCTGCACATATCCGAGCAGGTCACACTGATCCTGCCGCTCCACAGCAACCTTGATCAGGCGCGTGAGAAAGCTGCCGGCAAAGGCAAGATCGGCACAACCGGTCGCGGCATCGGCCCGGCATACGAAGATAAAACCGGTCGCCGCGCCATCCGCGCTGGCGACCTTGCCGATCTTGATGTTCTGGATGCCAAGATTGAACGCCTGTTGGTCCACCATAACGCGCTGCTGCGCGGCATGGGCATGGAAGAGGTATCAGGTGAGAAACTTGTTCAGGACCTCAAAGATATCGCGCCGAAGCTGTTGCCCTATGTCGGCACCGTCTGGCAGGAACTGGACCGGGCACGGGCACAAGGCAAACGCATTCTTTATGAAGGCGCGCAAGGCACCATGCTCGATGTCGATCACGGCACCTATCCGTATGTGACCTCATCCAACGTTGTCGCCGGCATGGCCGCCGTAGGGTCCGGACAGGGACCGGGGGCGATTGACTACGTGCTTGGCATCACCAAGGCCTACACCACGCGCGTTGGCGAAGGCCCCTTCCCGACCGAATTGTTTGATGATGTTGGTCAGGGGCTTGGCGAACGCGGACGCGAATTTGGCACGGTGACCGGTCGGCCCCGGCGTTGCGGCTGGTTTGATGCGGTGCTGGTCCGCCAGGCCATCAAGGTCAACGGCATAACCGGCATTGCCCTGACCAAACTGGATGTGCTGGATGGTGTTGAAGAACTCAAAGTCTGCACAGGCTACAAGATTGACGGTGAATTGTACGACCATCTTCCGGCATCGACCGTACGTCAGGCGAAAGTCGAGCCTGTCTACGAGACCATTCCGGGCTGGACCGAAAGCACCTATGGGGCGAGAAGCTGGGCCGACCTTCCGGCAACCTGCATCAAATACGTGCGCCGGATCGAAGAACTGATTGAGGCACCGGTCGCATTGCTGTCGACCAGCCCCGAACGCGACGACACGATTCTGGTGCACGACCCGTTTGCCGACTGATATCTGACGGGTTTCCTCGCCAGACGTGACCGGCGTCAGTTCTTTGCCTTTTATCGCCCGGATTTGCTAAGCTTCCAACGGGAGTTTCGCTTGGTCGGGAGGCGGAGGATTTAGCATGTTCGCAAAGGCGTACATTGGTGCGGCTATTCTTCTGGCGTCAGCACTCATCAGTGGGTGTCAGACGTCAGGTTCGTCTTCAGCCATTTCCAAGGAAGAAGCCCTGAAGATTGCCGTCGAGTTTCAAGCAGCATCACCTGTTGTCGCGGCACGCTCAATTGATGGCTTCCTGGGGAAATTTGAAATCCTTGCAAAATGGCCCTGTGGAAATTCGGTGCAAGACACGCCCTCCAGTCGCCGTGAGATGTTCAAAAAAATAATCGCTGGTTTGCCTGAATACAACAATCAGCGCGGCATCACCAAACAGACAGAAGCTCAAGACGGCGCAACAAATGCCTTTCTGCGCGGTAACGTTTCCAACGCCGTTGAATATACTGATTGGGCAATCACGACCGTCAGGCGCTATAATTTTGGCAGTAATCCATGGACGGGATATCACGCGATACACAGCTATCAGCAGGCCTTTTATCTGGCCTATGCTGGCGATCTTGAACGCGCCGAAAGCCTGTATTTTGACGGCACAGCGTACAGTACGGAAAGATGGCAAGACCCTCGAAACGTATACTGGCTGTACGCTCATCAGTATATGGCGGACGGTGCCATTAAACGCCAGAATGGAAGGTTGGATGCAGCAGAACTTTCCTTCAATACCGCACTCGGATTTCTAGCCCGAGCCATGCAGGTTTTTGAAGGAGATAATTCCCGATTTGCCGGTTGGTGGACACGGCGCTATCGCGGGAAAATACTTCTGGTTAAATCTGAATTAGGGTTGACGCTGCTTGCTCAAGGACGCGAAGCGGAAGCGGAAGCCCTGCTTCGTGACACTGTTAATTTCAGCGGCTTGGTGGAGATGGACAGCAAGCTCTACATCGCTTTTTTAATTGGTCGAGTTAGTGAAGTCCTGAGCGCTCAAAACCGCCATCTGGATGCTTTCAAAACTGCATCGCTCGCAAAACGCATTTATTCAAGCGTATGTGCCGATGGTGGACTTAGCTCCGCTGAAGTTCGCGAAAGACTGGCTCGTGCTCAATTGGCGCTTGGCAACTTTGATGATGCCAAAAATACCTATGCTGAAATGGATAAATATTTTGAGGCGGACAAAAGGCTGCTTAATCTGAAATTTGGCGACAGCCTTGCGCGTGCATTCAACGAAATCCTGTCGGGAGATTATTCAGAGGCATCGAAACGGCTGGATCTGGCCCTGAACCGGACAATAGAGCGGTTTGGTAAGGGTACCTCACGTCAGGCACTGATCATCGGACTCAGAGGGTTGATGCAGGCAACAAAAGGAGAGACTGAAGCGGCGCGGCCCCTGTTTGAGCAGGCAATGGTTGAGTTTTATCAAACACAGGGTCAAGCAGATTCGAGAGATGACTGGCTGAAAAAATATATTACAGACGGTTATCTTGACCTGCTGCAGAAAGGCGGCTCGCCCGACGATCTCTCAAAGGCTTTCGAGATTGCCCAAACCCTTGAAAACGGCAAGGTTCAACAAGCGCTTCGCCAAAACGCCGCCCGCGCAGGAGCCAACAACCCCGAACTTGCCGACCTGATCCGTCAGGAACAGGATCTGGGACAACAGATCGACGCCCTACGTCGCACCCTGAACTCCGCCCTTTCCAGCGCCGACAGCAAAGCCCAGGCGTCCGCCGAAAAGGTCAAGGCAAGCTTGCCTGCGCTGTTTCAGGCACGTCAGGAACTGGCCGCTGATATTGCCAACAAATTTCCGGAGTTCGATGAACTGATCAACCCACGCCCGTTGACGGTGGCCAAGTTGCAATCGCACTTGCCAAGTAATGGCGCTGTAGTAGTTGTCCGAACGACCGACAGCGCAACACAGGTCTGGGCCGTTCCCAAACAGGGAGATTTGATTTTTAAAACGATCCCCATTGGTCGCATTGAGTTGAATGAAACGGTGAAAGAAATAAGACGCGCTGTCGATCCGGGTGCGATTGCCAGTCTTGGTGACATTCCTGCATTCGACACGGCAACGGCCTATGAACTTTACAACGCCCTTCTGGCCCCTGTGTCCAAAGCCTGGAAACAATCACGCTCTCTCTATGTTGTGACTCAGGGTCCCCTCGGGCAATTACCCCTGTCCCTGTTGCCAACAACGCCAAACAGTAAAGGTGACGACGGCAATGTGCTGTTTGCCGGATATAGAAATGTAAACTGGCTGGCCAACTCGCACGCGGTCACTGTACTTCCCAGTGTTGGCGCGGTTGCGACCTTCAGTGGACAGACCTCAACAGCCAAGCGTCGTCCGTTTGTCGGTTTTGGCGATCCGTTTTTTAGTGGCGGGCAGGCGCTTGCCGCCACCAAGCCCGTCGAAGTTGCGCAAAACACACAAACCCGGTCTGTTACGTTGCGCTCCAAACCACAAACCCGATCCGTTAACAGCGCCGATCTTGCTATGTTGCCACGACTTCCGGATACCCGGCCTGAACTTCAGGGTATCGCCAGATCACTTGGGGCCAATCAGGCAACTGATCTGTATCTCGGGCTCCGCGCCAATGAACAACAGGTCAAGACCATGGACCTACGCCCCTATAAGGTTATTGCCTTTGCAACGCACGGTCTGGTTCCGGGCGATCTTAACGGGTTACATCAGCCGGCCCTTGCGCTGTCGGCCCCCGGCCCTTCCAAATCCGAAGGGGATGGTTTGCTGACTATGGCCGAAATTCTGGGACTGCGCCTCAACGCCGACTGGGCCGTCCTGTCCGCATGTAATACAGCCGCTGCCGATGGAGAAGGCGCTGAAGCCATATCCGGGTTGGGCCGGGCATTTTTCTATGCCGGTGCCCGCGCATTGCTGGTCTCAAGCTGGCCGGTACATTCCGGTGCGACGACAGAACTGACCACGACGCTGTTTGGACTTCAGGCAAAAGACCGCACTCTGGCGAGAGCCGAGGCCCTTCGCCAGGCCCGGCAGCATCTGATCCGGAATGCCGGTTATCAGGCGGACGGAAAGATGCTGTTTGCCTACGCCCACCCTATATTCTGGGCACCTTTCACCATTGTCGGCGATGGTCGCTAACCGGCCTCTCGCGGTGTGACGGGACAACGTCAGGTTACTATTCAGCAGCCACCTTGTTTCCGGCTATCATCTGATGATCAACCAGACCGGCATAAAGTCCGTCGTTCTGGATCAATTCATTATGTGTGCCTTGCTCGGCAATGCGGCCATTGTCCATGACAATGATCAGGTCGGCATTGCGCACCGTCGACAGGCGGTGGGCAATTATCAACGTTGTCCGGTCTTCCATCAACTTTGACAATGCTTCGTGAACGGCACGCTCACTGATTGAATCCAGATGTGATGTGGCTTCGTCCAATATCAGGATTGGCGCATCTTTCAGGAAGGCCCGGGCAATTGAAACGCGCTGGCGTTGCCCGCCCGACAAGCTGAACCCGCGTTCGCCGACCCGGGTTTGCAGACCATCGGGCAGAGCCTCGACAAACTCTTTCAGGGACGCCTGTTTGATTACATTTTCGATTTTCGCGTCAGTCGCCTGCGGATCGGCAATTTTCAGATTTGCCAGAAGCGTGTCGTTAAACAGATAGGTGTCCTGTGCAACAAGGGCCGTAGCATGGCGGATCTGGTCAAGTTTGCACGCTTTGAAGTCGATACCCTGAAGTGACACTTGACCCGATTGCGGGTCCCAGAACCGCATCAACAGATGCGCCAATGTGCTTTTACCCGCTCCGGAGGGTCCAACCAGCGCAATGGTTTTGCCCGCTGGCAGCGAAAATGATACGTCGTCGAGAGCCGGAACAACGGTGCCGGGGTAGCTAAAGGTAACGTTCGAGAACGCCGCCTCCATGCCGCCATGTTCAGGAATTGAGACATCGAGGTCTCCGTCGGTAATTGTCACTTCCTCATCATGCACGGCTTTGAGCCGTTGCGTTGCGCCCAGCGTATTGGCGAGCTGGCGCCCGACGTCGGCGATTTCCGATACCGGCAGAAAAGCGGCCATTGCGACCAGCGCCATCAATGGCATATAAGCGCCCTCGACCGTTCCTGCC
The DNA here is from genome assembly GCA_021775105.1 of Rhodospirillales bacterium. Classification (GTDB taxonomy): domain Bacteria; phylum Pseudomonadota; class Alphaproteobacteria; order Rhodospirillales; family Casp-alpha2; genus JAJFIJ01. The sequence goes on from JAJFIJ010000027.1 coordinate 32,059, forward strand.
TGAACCAGAAAAGTCCCCGTCAGGATGACGGAAAGCGTGCCGATACCTGTGACCGCTTCGACAAAAACCTGACGAATATTGTTATCTCTCATGAAAGGCAAGCGAATGTCCTCGCACCAGTCAACCAGTCCAAGGAACGCCTCACGCCGGTTGCCAGTTGCTTCAAAGCTGAGGACTTCATTTAGGCCCTGAACTGTTTCAATGGTGTGGGCGGACATCAGGCCAAATGCTTCGCGGAGTGCGGAACCGATACGGTCAATCCGCTGGCGTAAAAAAACCGGCGTCAGGGCAACGATGACAAGTGACGGAACCAGCGCTGCTGCCAATGACCAATGAAACGAATACAGCAAAATAAGGACGGTCGCAGGCACCAGAATCGCAACAAAGGCGGGAGCAATGGTATGCGCGAAAAAATATTCGACCATATCGACATCATGCGTCGCCAGACTGACGATATCTCCGCTGCGCCTGCGCGTCAGAAACGCCGGAGCCAACTGGCTGAGTTTCCTGAACAGTTTGATGCGCATGTCCGCCAACAGATTAAACGCCATGTCATGGGCAACCCAGGATTCCAGCCAGTGCAGGATTCCGGCGGCGGGCGCAAGCACTGCCAGGGCATACAGATACGTCATGAACTCGAGATCATTTTTCACGGCGGCGACGGCAAGCGCCGACAACACACTGACGCCGATGAAGGCGACGACGCGGCTGACACCAAGGCCAAAGGTCAAGACCAGTCGACCTTTCCAGGGCATCACATGACGCATCAGTTCGCGAATGGTAGCAAACCAGCCAAGCCCTTCCGCACGCAGCATCGAATCAAGCCGCTCGCTTCCTGCATGTTCGCGCAAGGGCTCTGACGGACCGACTTCCGGGGCACTGTCGATAATAACCTGCTTTTCCGCCCGGCCTTCCTGTCGTTCCTCGACTTGCCGGGCCATCAACGCATGATAGGTGCCCTCCGTTGCCATCAATTCCTTATGCGTTCCCTGCGCAGTGATTGACCCGTTGTCGAGAACCAGAATTCGGTCTGCCGCGATGACACTTGAAAGACGGTGAGCCAGAATCAATGTGGTTCTTCCGATCATCAACCTGTCCAGTGCTTCCTGAATAATGGCCTCATTTTCTGCATCAACCGATGACAAGGCTTCATCAAGGATCAGGATCGGAGAATTCCGAAGCAGCGCACGGGCAATGGCAATACGCTGGCGCTGACCGCCGGAAAGCCTGATCCCGCGCTCACCGACAATGGTCCCGTAGCCATCCGGAAGCTTCATGATAAATTCATGGGCGTTGGCCGTAATCGCGGCCTGGCGCATCTGTTCCGGCGAAGCATCCGGGCGTCCGAGCAACAGGTTTTCAGCCACATTACCGTGGAACAGGTGCGTATCCTGACTGACGATTGCGAGGTGTTTTCGAATAGTGTCGAATGACAGTGATTTCAGATCCTTACCGCCGATACGGATCGTTCCGCTTTCCGGGTCATAAAACCGTGACAGCAGCCGGACAATTGACGACTTTCCTGATCCACTCGGCCCAACAATCGCTATTCTTTCGCCTGCGCCAATGCGAAAAGAAACCTTCTTGTGGATCATCCCTCGACCGCCCGGGTACTGGAACTGAACATCCGCAAATTCAATTGTTGGCTCAAGCGCACCGCCCATTTCAGCGTCGTCTACGGCATCCTGGATCAGGGGTTGTTCATCAAGGATCGAGAATATCTGTTTTGATGCCGCCAGAGACAGCATCCCGTCATGCAATACGGTCCTCAGGTCACGCAGGGGGCGGAAAACCTCAACGCCCAGCATGAGAATAATCAGCAATGTCGCAATATCCATGGAACCATCTACGACACGAAATGCACCGACGCCGAGCGCCACGGCGGCACCGACAGCAATACCGGTGTCCGTAATGCCACGGGTCAGGGAGCTTGTCGCCAGCACCCATTTTGTCGTATGGGTCAGCTTGTGGGCCTTTTCACCTAAAACGGCAGCATACTCGCGACTGCGTCCGAACGCTTTTAACGTTGCCAGTCCCTGCAAGGCATCCAGGAATGCCGCAGAATAATCCCTGAAGGCGACCGAACGGGACAGTGAATTGGCGCTATCCCAATTATGAAATAATGCTGGTGACAATAACGTAAACATCGCCGCCGCCAGAAGAACCCCGGCAATGGTCAGGTCGAAATAGGCAACAAACAGGAATATTACGGGCGGGGTCATCAGGGCGACGAAAAAACACGGCAGGTATTTTCCGTAATACACGCCGAGATGTTCAACACCATCAATTGCTGCTGTCGCAATATCGCCGGTATGTGAATTCGCATGCCGGGCTGGTCCCAATTTGATCACATGATCAAAGATCATGGCCCTGATTTTGCGTTGTATCTTTACGCTCGTTTCATGCGAATGCATGGCCCGCAGGTAATCCCAGATCGCGCGGAAAACGATAACAGCAACAGTTACCACCCCCGGAATCAACAGGTCATTCAGGGTGCCACCCGACAGGGCAATTCCCAGCAGCCATCCCAGCAGGACCAGCCGAACGATTCCGGCAACCGATGAAATCAACCCCATTGCAATTGCCCAGCCAATACGGCCACGATATCCAGAAGTCAACTGCCAGAGCCGGAGATCAAAATGCATTCTGCGTTCCTTGTTTTGAAGTCACAGGATATGTAATCAATCCTGATCGCGTGACAACCAATTGTGAAAGGTTCCCGAATTTAGATTAAATATTTTTGAGGGTCTCTTGCTAAATATGAATACCCTGCATTCATATTTGTTTAGGAGAAGGTCTAAAAAAAATGACATACTGGGCGTGCAATGGATTTTGATTGGAACGATCTCAGAATTTTTCTTGCCGTGGCCCGGAAAGGTAACCTTTCGGTCGCAGCCAAGGATTTGTCTATCAGTCAACCCACCGTCGGACGCCGCCTGCAAAAGCTTGAACAATCCCTTTCCGCCAGATTGTTTGAGCGGTTGCCAAACGGGTTCGTCCCGACTGCTGCCGGTGTCGAACTCCTTCCATTGGCGGAGGAAATGGAACAAACGGCTAATGCCGTGTCCCGGCGCCAAGCAAGCTTCGCAGATCAGGTCAGCGGCACGGTCAGGATTTCAGCTTATGAAATAATGGCGCAATACCTGATCAGCCGCCTGCCACTACTCCGCCAACAGTTGCCAGAAGTTGAACTGGAATTTTCGGTCGCCCATACAGCCGCCAATCTATCCCGGCGCGAAGCTGACTTGTTAGTCCGCGAATGCATGCCGGATTCTCCCGGCTTGATCACTCGCAAGCTCGGGTCATTTGCATACGCCATTTATGGTTCACACACCTATCTGCAATCTCACCCGGAAGCCTTCGGGGACGAACGGTATTTGATGTGCGACTGGATTGGCACAGACGATGATCATATCTATTTTGCCGGTCAACGCTGGTTACGTGACCGACTGGGACAAAGACTACCTGTCGTTCGAAGCAATAACGGTGTGGTGCTGCACGAAAGTGTCAGAACCGGTTCCGGACTGGGCGTTTTGCCATGCTTTGCCGGTGACACGGACCCGGCCTTGCAACGTGTGACACCGCCAATTGAGGACATCAACAGCACATTTTATTTGCTTGTTCATGATGACTTGAGGCGTTCGCCAGCCGTCCGCGCTGTTATGGATTCTCTGGTCGAACTGTTTCGCAATGAATCTGCGATCCTGCTTGGACATGGGAAGTTTGATAGGGTGATTGGCTAAATTATCGCCATAGTTCCGTGCACAAACATCATGGCTACGCTATCCACCCACTCAGGCGAACCGCACTTTGGTGTCATAATTTTCTTGTTTTACTTCAATGAGCGGACTAGAATCCTGAGTCTATAGCTATGAAGGGCAGGCAAGAATGCCGTAGCCCCCATAAGCGTTGGGACAAGTGACCATGGCAGAACAGCCGTTGGAAACGGATGACCTTGCGGGCCTTATGCCGCCTGCTGAGATGGAATCCCCGGCCGATACGGAGAGTCAGGAAGAGGAATTCCAGACTCAACGCGTAGCGTCGCGTGGACCTGTTCTAATTCGTGACCGGTATCTGGTTGATACAGGCAGCCCTATAACAGCGCTCGACTCTCCCTCAGCCAAAGCTTTCAAGGTCGAAGATCGTCAGGATCTGGGTCGGAAACTGTTTGCTCTGATCTGTACGTCTGACCTGCCCACCCGCATCGACACCATGCGTTATATGAAGCGGGACCTGCCGCCCGGTGTTCTGTCCCTTATTGACTGGGATGTCGTGCATTGGCCGCCTTGGGGCCAGAACACAATGGTCGTGGTTTTCGAACAACCCCTTGGTGGTCGGGTGGAATCCCGCCTGGCCCGCAAAGAAACCAGAATCACGGAATATGATGTACCGCGCCGTCTGGTCGAGCCGCTGATGTCTCCGTTGCAGGCTCTCTCGGATGAGAATGAGCCGCACAGAGCCATCCGCGCGGACAATCTGTTTTTTCTGGACGAGGAAATGACGGAGATCGTTCTTGGCGAGAATGTGACCTCACCGCCCGGGTATGACCAGCCCATCATGTACGAACCTCTTGATCGAGCCATGGCGTCACATGAGGGCCGGGGCATCGGCACGGCTGCCGATGATATTTTTGCGCTGGGGGTGACCATCGGGTTACTTGTTCTGGGTTATAATCCTCTTGCCAAAGTGAAAGATGCGGATCAGATCCGGCTGCGCTGTCAACAGGGGAGTTATGTTACTATTTTTGGTGACGCCCGTGTTCCGCTGCCACTGATGGAACCTTTGCGTGGCATGATCAACGACGAGCCGGAAAGTCGATGGAGCTTTACAGATCTGACAAACTGGTTGACAGGCCAACAGACGGGGACAATCAAAAAGAAGGGACTGATCAGAGCCGATGTACCGTTTACATTCAGAGGCGCGGATTATATCAGCGCCAAGACGCTTGCCCTTCACTTTTGCAATCACGTACCGGAAGCCGCACGGGCTATTAATGACGAATCGTTTTCCGTCTGGCTGAAGCGCGGCCTGGGAGACAAAGGCAAGGCTGAAGCCGTCAAATCGGTCGTTCAGGGAGCACTGTTTCACAAGGAAGGGTATCAGGGAACCGACGATTATCTGGTTGCCAAAGTCGCAACGATTCTGGATCCCAGTTCACCGATCCGCTACAAGGGCTTCAGCCTCATGCCGGATGGGTATGGCACCTTCGTCGCCATTCAGGCGGCACGCAATAAAAATACCGAAATTGCAATTCAACTCCTCACGCATGACATACCCGCGATGTGGTTCAATCTTCAGGAACCTTCATTCCCCGGAACGTCAACGTTGACCCAGACCTTTGCCAAACTGAAGGGATTCCTGTCGATCAACGAAACGGGTTATGGGATTGAACGCCTTCTTTATGAAATCAGCCCGAGCCTGCCGTGCCAAAGTCCGCTTCTTGACAAAAGTTGTGTCGTTTCGATTGAGCACCTGTTGCCTGCGCTGGAATTTGTTTCCAATCACACTGATACCCAGCAGTCGCCCACGGATCGCCATATCGTTGCCTTTATTGCCGCACGGTTTGATCAGGACATACACCCCCATCTGAAAGCCCTGGCATCACCAAAAGAGGAAACATCTGTTGTCGGAATGTTGAGCCTGCTTGCATTCCTGCAATGGAAACTTCGCCAACCCGCCATGCTTGGCTTGTCCAGTTGGGTCGGAGGCTTGCTCGGGCCGGCGATCAACAGCTATCACAACAGAATTACCCGCGCCGATATCGAAAAAGACATTCCTTCTCTGGTTCGCAAGGGCAGCCTGCCCGAGCTGTTCGATCTGGTAGATAATGCCGAACGTCGCCAGGAAGATCGCGACGGTTACGCTGAAGCGCAAATGGAATGGCTGGCCGCCGACGAAGAAATACGCGACATTGAAGGGTCAGGCGATGAGCGGTTGACCAAAGCTGAGCGAACGGGCCAGCAGGCGGCGGCGATGATCTCTGTTCTTATGGCTTTCACCACCTTGACCGTACTCTTAATTCTGGAGGCGTGGTAGCATGATGCCAGGCATGGAGCAGGTTAATCATGGCTAGACAAGCCGTCGGACAGGGTAACGCCGCAGGAAAGGCCGGGATATGGTTATGGGTCGTCGCGATCTTAACGATAATGGTCATCCTGTCCGCTCCGACCATGATTGTTCTGGCGCTCGGTTCACTTCCTACAGCTGTTGCCTGGCTTTGTGACCGTACCAAGGAGAAATTTGCGACATTTTGTGTTGGTGGATTGAACTTCTGCGGGGTGTTCCCGTATCTGCTGAAAATCTGGTTTGATGATCATTCCCTGTCGGCGGCGATGAATATCGTCTCTGATGTTTTTGCGCTGGCGGTGATGTACGCCGCCGCCGGGTTTGGCTGGGCCCTGTTTTTATCTATCCCGCCAGTGGTCTCAGCCTTTCTGAACGTCATTGCCCAACAACGGGTCAGCTATCTGCGTTCCATTCAAAAGGCGATTACCGATGAATGGGGGCATTCCGTTACCGACGAGCAGGAACCTGCTGAAATTGAGCAAAGCGAAACGCCTCCGGCCCAACCAACAGCAGATAATTAGAATATCACGCCCCGAAGCGGTTCCGATGAAATCCGCTTCGCTGGTTATATTCTAGCGCGTTTCCGACGGTTTTTGAATCGCCGAAAACGCCCTAGCTCATTGATATTGCTGCAAATACACGTTCGCAAATGAACCCATTTACTCCGGTTTTGCACTAGCAGACATACTGCTGCTGGATCGCAGCGTTTTTCACTGATTTCTGAAGTTTTTCGAAGGCGCGCACCTCGATTTGGCGTACCCGTTCACGGGAAATTCCATATTCCTGACTAAGATCCTGCAATGTCGCGGGTGAATCCTTCAAACGCCGTTCAACAATAATATGACGCTCACGCTCCGACAGACGGTCCATGGCACCGACCAGCAGCGAGCGTCTTCTATCAAGTTCCTCACCATGGCCATATACTGTTTCCTGATTGTCACGCTTGTCTTCCAGCCAATCCTGCCACTCACCCTCACCTTCTTCACGAACCGGTGTATTCAGCGAATGATCTGGCCCGGCAAGGCGCTGGTTCATGGAAACCACATCCTTTTCCGGAACGTTCAGCTGCTTGGCGATTATAGATACGTTTTCCGGAGCCAGATCCCCGGCATCAAGTGCCTGCAATGTCCCCTTCAGTCTGCGAAGATTGAAGAACAGCTTTTTCTGTGACGCCGTCGTACCCATTTTTACCAGCGACCAGGAATGCAGGATATATTCGTGAATAGCCGCCCTGATCCACCACATCGCATACGTTGACAGACGGAAACCGCGGTCAGGGTCAAACCGGTTGACGGCCTGCATCATACCGACATTACCTTCGGAAATCAGGTCCGCTACCGGCAACCCGTAACCGCGGAAACCCATTGCAATTTTCGCAACCAAGCGCAAGTGGCTGCTGACCAGACGGTCGGCGGCATCCTGATCCTCATGCTCCTGCCAGCGCCGCGCCAGGGCGACTTCTTCATCTGCATCAAGCATGGGAAAGGAGCGTATCTTCTGCAAATAACGGGACAAATTCTGGTCCGGGGATAGATCAATTTGTCGAGCAACCTGCGCCATCGGTGCATCCTTCCAACTCATCCCAAGGCGATAACGGCTTCAGATGCCAAGGGGAATTTCCATGTTGAGTCGGATAATAACCAAGGAATTTACTATAGTATAGGATTTTATTTAAATTTTTTCCAAATTCATCATTAACTTATTGATATTATGAGGTAAATTACTATTAAATATCATGTTTTCTTGAGTTGCTGGATGGGTAAACCCTAATAAAAATGCGTGTAATGCTTGGTATTTATGCTCCTGAATTGCATCGCGAATCTGGGGTTCGGCGAGCCGCAATCTTTTGTGGTTTCCACCACCATATTGAGGATCGCCGACCACCGGATGACCAATACTCGACATGTGCACGCGGATTTGGTGGGTGCGCCCGGTCGACAACCGGCATTCAACCAGAGACGCCCCACCACCGATCACTTTTTCGACCTGATAATATGTCAGCGCCGTTTTGCCGCCGCGTTTTACGACTGCCATTTTTTTGCGATTCGCCGAACTGCGGCCAATGTTGGTGTCGATCTTTCCACTCCTTGGTGACGGTACACCCCACACGACGGCCTTGTAGGCCCGCTCGAGGGTATGTTCGGCAAACTGTTCAGACAGATGGTGGTGTGCCTGATCGGTCTTTGCGGCAACCATCAGACCGCTGGTATCCTTGTCCAGCCGATGAACAATCCCCGGCCTCGAGACGCCACCAATTCCAGACAGACTGCCACGGCAATGAGCAAGCAGGGCATTGACCAGTGTGCCATCCAGATTACCGGCAGCCGGATGAACAACCAGACCGGCCGGTTTGTTAATGACAATCAGATGTTCATCCTCGTAGACCACATCAAGCGCGATTTCCTGTGCTTCAGGTTTAGCGGCCACCGCTGGTGGCACTTGCACAGTGTAAGGCCCTCCCTTGACCTTGGCGGAAGGGTTTGTCTCAGTTTCTCCGCAGGCCGAGACCTGCCCGTCGGAGATCAGCACCTTTAATCGCGACCGGGAAAACTCGGGCAGGGCGTCAGCCAGAAACCGGTCGAGGCGCATGCCGGTCTTGTCTTCAGGGACGGGCACGGTATATGTGGTATCTTCATTCACGGGGATATATTTTCCTCTGACGCCATACTCAATCATGGGACATTATCATGCGCTGGCTGAAATTCATTGTCATCCTTTTGGGATTACTGATTGTTTGTGGCGTCGCCCTGCTTGGTTATGGCTTTTTCAAGAAATCTACACAACCAGACTGGAAACCGTTTGCCGGTTCGGAACGGCCTGCCCCGACAACCACGCCGCCGATCCCGGAGTACAAGCGCAAAGGGCCGCCGCCCGTGTTTGGTGATATCAAACTGGACATCCCGCCGCTATGTCATATCGCGTCCATCCAGTCTGAACGCCAGCGACTCTATGTTTCCCTGGGCCCTGTAGGCATCTGCAACCGGATCATTGTCATTGATATCGCCGATGGGCGAATCCTCGGTACAATTTCGAGCGCCCCGTGATCTCTCTCCCGCTGAGTTTCCTGAAATGTATTTCGGATGCCGCAGAAGCCGCCTATCCAAAAGAATGTTGCGGCCTGCTGGTCGGGCGCGACGATGGAGCTGGTGCCCTGGTCGTAACACGGGTGGTCGAAAGCCGGAATCTGGCTGAAGATGGTCGTCATGATCGCTTTGAAGTGGACCCGCAAGTCCGCTTCGACGTGATGCGGGAACTGGATGATTACGCCAAACAGGGCCATGCCCACCACCGCATTATTGGCCACTATCATTCTCACCCCGGCCACCCGGCCCAGCCGTCCGAAACAGACCTTTCGAAAGCTTATGAGCCAGATCTGGTTTGGCTGATCGTTTCTGTGGTTGACGGACAGGCCGTCCAGACAACCGCTCATGTCGTTGATTCCGAAGGTCGCCAGTTCCGTGAAATTCCATTGCGAACCACCGACTGGCAGCCCTATCCTGTTCGCGAGCCAAATCAGACTTGAAAAAGGAACTTCCATTGAATTTCGCCAGTGACAACACGACCGGGGCATCGCCCGAGATTATTGACGCCATTGTGGCTGCCAATGACGGCCAGACAATGCCCTACGGCAACGATGATTACACGGTCAGGGTCGCTGACCGCATCCGCGATATATTTGAAACCGATGCAGAGGTTTTTATGGTTGCGACCGGATCGGCGGCAAATGCACTGGCGCTTTCAACCATGACCGCAAGTTATGGTGCTGTATTATGTCATTGGCTCAGCCATATTTATGAAGACGAATGTGGCGCACCTGAATTTTTTAGCGGCGGCGCAAAACTGATCCCGCTTGAAGGCGAAGGCGCCAAAATCAACCCAGAACAACTTGAAAAATATGCCGGGCGCGGTGTCGGCGATGTTCATATGGTTCAGCCAATGGCGGCCAGTGTCACCCAGATTAGCGAAATGGGAACTGTTTATTCCGTTGATGAGGTTCAGGCGATTTCGGAGATTTGCAAAAATCGTAAGCTGAAACTGCACATGGACGGTGCCCGGTTTGCCAATGGTCTGGTCCAGCTGGATTGCAGCCCGGCAGACATCACCTGGAAATCCGGCGTCGATGTGATGTCATTCGGAGCTTCAAAAAATGGCGCCTTAACGTCGGAAGCGGTTATCTTTTTTGATAAATCCATGGCCCGCGAGTTCGAGTTCCGGCGCAAACGCGGCGGTCACCTGTTTTCCAAAATGCGGCTATTGTCGTGCCAGATGGATGCCTATCTCAAAGATGACCTTTGGCTCAGGAACGCCCGCCACGCCAATGCCATGGGGCAACGCCTGAAGCAGGGATTAATCAATCTTCCCGGTGTCGAATTTCCGACGACTAACGATGCCAACATGCTGTTTCCGCATCTTTCACAAAATCTGATTGATGCCCTGCATGCTGACGGATTTCAATTCTACGATGATCGTTGGGGTGATGGCATTGTCCGCCTTGTCACCGCGTTCAATACACCGCAATCGCACGTTGACGCCTTCATTGAAGCGGCCCGAAAACACACCGGATAATATTCAGAGATATTCGACTACAGGCAAAAAAATACCCCGCAAAAAAAAGCGGGGCGAGTTTCACAGGGAGGCTATTCAGGAAACATGTTCCTGAATACCTCTCCCTTATACTTGGCGAAAGATCGCTCCTCCTTGATTTAGATCAAGCACTCAACGACTTTCAGTTTTTCCAGAACGGGGAGTAATTTTGATCTGAAATCGGGGAAGGCATCGGTCAGGCCGTTCCCGCACCCGAGATCACAGTACGTAAACGGCTGGCTGAGATCGCACCCTTTTGCGCCATGAAGTCTTGCCGCATAATCGAGAACGGTTGGGCTTTGCTGGGCGAAGTAATATGTCGTATAGAGCAGATCAAGAAGATAGGGTATTTCAGCCATGATCGGTCTATTCTGGCAACCATCAGGAATACTCCAAGCTCGAATTTGCATCCCAACGACAGGATTTCAATACCATGCCTATTAATCGTCGAACCTTTGGCAAACTGGTGATCGCTTCAATTGGCAGTACGCTTGCGCCAGCCGTGCTGGCCAGACCTCTTGCCAGGGTCGTTGTCGTTGGTGGCGGTGCAGCGGGTGCCACTGCGGCGCGGAAACTGGCAAATTCCAAACACCGGATTGAGGTAATTCTGGTCGAACCCAACCGGCATTACACGACACCTTTTTTTTCCAACCGGGCATTGGCGGGCCTGCAATCGCTTGAAAATTTCTCTCGCGATTACCTTAAACTGACCTCCGCCGACGGCATTCGCGTTATTCACGACATGGTCATTGAAAGCGACCCCGGCAAACAGACTGTACGTCTCTCCAGTGGCGCTGACCTTCCCTATGATCGCCTGATCGTTGCGCCGGGAACCGGCCTCATCACAAAAAACATTGAAGGATACAATTCTACAAGCCAGCAGATTTTTCCTCATGCCTATAACGGATCGTCGCCAGATCAATGGGTGCTTTTGCGAAATCGGCTACAGGAGATGAAAGATGGCGGGCTGGTCATCATTACTGCCCCTCCACGTCCGTACAAATGCACCCCGGCCCCGTATGAACGGGCGTCGCTGATTGCCGGGTATCTGCTGAAACACAAACCCAAGTCCAAATTGCTGATACTCGATTCAAAAGTTGAATTTCCCCTGATGGACGCAATGATTGAAGTCTGGGATGAAAAATTTGGCGATCAGATTGAGTGGGTATCGGCTGATTTTGGCGGTGCGATCAGTGGTGTAGACAACAACAATCAATCCATTCTGGCTGACGGTGAAATCTTTACTCCCGATATTGGCAATATAATCCCTCCCCAACACGCAGGCGCAATTGCTCATAAATTCGGTCTTGCCGACGACAGTGGATGGTGCCCGGTCAATGCCCTGACATTTGAATCAACCCGTCAGACGAATGTCCACGTTCTCGGAGACGCTATAGATGCTGGCGACATGCCAAAATCTGCAGCCGCCGCACATCAACAGGCGCTGTCTGCAGCAACGGCGATTGCCAACCTGTTGACCGGGTCAAACGATCCGGTTCCTAAACTTGAAAACGCCTGTTATTTTCTGACCGAACCCGGTCAGGCGCTGGTTGTTGGCGGGCGTTATCGCGTAGATGGCGGAAAAATTGCTGGCGTTGAAGGGTATTCCAGCGATCCCGGCGAGAGTCCTGAAATTCGCCAGCAGACGGCCCGCAAAGGAGAGCAGTGGTATGCCGATGTAACGCAGGCGATGTTCGGTCGCGGATAATCCTCAGGCCGCTACGGAAGTCGGGCAACCGGCGTCTTTCCAGGCCTGCAATCCGCCTGTCAGATTGATGACATCACCATATCCAACCTTGGCCAGTTGTTTGGCAGCGGCGGCAGACCGCTTGCCAATCGCACACAGCATCACCACACGCTTTCCGGCAAATGCCGGAAACAGATCCGGCTCAAACATCGAAAGCGGGCTGAGGATTGAGCCCGCAATATGCTCACTGGCATATTCTTCGGTTTCGCGCACATCGACAAGCACGGCTTCGCCGGACGTCAACCACTGGAACACTGATGTCGCATTGGCTTCAGCAATTGTATTTACTGCCTGATCAACGGATGTATTCATAATATCAAATTTCCATCAAATCCCGGGTTGGCTATTCGTCGATTTCAAAACCGGCAGCCGTCCACGCACCAAGACCACCGTCAAGCACATAGATATTCTCAAACCCGGCATTGATCAGATCATCTCTGGCGATGGGGGCCAAAAACCCGCTTTGGCAAACCAGAACTGTCTTGAGCCCGGGTACGCGGGGAAAGGAACCTGCATCCAGTCGGGACATAGGCAGGAGAAAGGCCCCCGCAATACGGGACTCTTCATAATCTTCCGGTTCGCGGAGATCGACCATGAAGATGTCTTCGTCTTTCATCCACTCAGACAACTGAACGGCATCCACACACGACACCGGGCACGCAGCATTAAAAACAACAACGTCATGCTTAATCTGATCAAGCTCGTGAAGCGGTTCCATTTTAATTCCTACAATTCATCGCATGCAAAGCGCCTGCACTAAATACGTGAGATATACATATATATTACTAATTTTTTTTGTCAATTGCTTTTAATTACATTTTTAATATGTATTAAAAGCAATTGACGAGAAATTCGCCAGAATTTCGGGATTTTCTCCAAGACATACATATTCAGTTTTGCTAAACTGTCACGGCTTGATTTTATTGGGCTATCCATTCGGAAGTTGATATTGGATAATTTTGGAAAATACATGCGGTATATTACCGGATCATTTATTGCATTATTGATCTGTCTCAAATCGGTAACCGGGGCGGAACTGGTGATGTTTGAATCACCCGCCTGCGAATGGTGCGAAGCCTGGGATGAAGAAGTCGGTGTCGTCTACGCCAAGACAGACGAGGCCCGAATTGTTCCGCTCAGGCGGATGGATATAGATGACCCGAGACATGGTGCGCTCGCCAGGATTCGCCCCGTCATGTACACGCCGACTTTTATCGTGATGGACGACGGAAAGGAAGTTGGCCGGATCCTGGGTTATCCGGGGGAAAGTCATTTCTGGGGATTACTGGATGAACTCATATCCAGAATGAAGCCAACTGTAAGTGGGTGTCTTAAAACGCAGACGACGTCAGCAGACAGCGTGAAAATGACAAAGTGCTAAAGCTTGTGCTGAGGCCGGTATAAAGGTATCTACCGGCCAACAAATTTCAATCGTTCCTGCCTGAATGGGAACCCATAGGAATATCGAACGATGGACATTGAAGAACTAACACTGGAAGACCCGAAGAAAGCGAGCAGCTTTCTCAAGGCGCTGGCCAATGATAACCGCCTGGTGATCGTCTGCACGCTCGCCAATGGTGAAAAGAACGTCAGTGAGCTGGAAGAAATTCTGGGCATCCGGCAACCGACCCTGTCCCAGCAACTTGCCCGGCTGCGCTCTGACGGCCTTGTTGAAACCCGTCGGGAATCGAAACAGATATACTACAGCCTTGCCAGCAAGGAAGCAGAACGCGTCATTCGTATGCTTTGTCTGCCGAGAAAAGCCCAGGTCGCAATCAAGGACAGTGATTAAACATCAGGTTTGCAACTCAGCTTTTCCAGTCAGGAATTGGCTTTCCGGCATCCTTGTAAGATGCCATTTTGGCCTTGAGATAGGCTCTGAAATCCTCTTTCTCGTAGGCCTTGTCTTTCACAAACTGAAACATGGTCAGAAAATGAAACGGCCTGAAGTAGCCGGGCATACGGGCAATTTCCGGCTTCGCCCTGTCAGGGCCTGACAAGCCTTCAAGCGATTCGGGGAAGAATTGAATGGTCGGGGTAAACCGGACGCCGTTAGCCCTCGCAAAAGCCTTCTCGCTCATATTTTCACCATCAAACCCGGTGACCTCGCGCGACCCCTTGACATCGAGTTGAACGATTATGAAGTTTTCCTGCACGTATTCGCGAATTTCCGGGATACCAAAATTGACGAAGTGAGTTTCACGGCAATACGGGCAACCTTCCAGCTCCCACATCAAAGCGAAGCGTTTGCCCTGATCATTGGCTTCCTTAAGATCGTCGACAACTTCAAGAAAGCTTTCAAGAAACCAGGGTTGCGTATAATGACCATTTTCTCCAAGCACCGGCTCATACTTGGCAGCCTTTGCCGCAAAAACCGGGGGCGGGGAGATGGCAACTCCCGTCGCAGCTCCTATCGCCAGAGAGTTAAAATGCCGTCTGCTTATCATTTTCCATTCGCCTCCGACGCCTGATCCAGTTCGAAAATATCATATTCATCTTTAATATAGTATCATTTATCACTACTATCGTTAAGGAAATATCGAGTGGCATACCCGCTTGTTCACCTGAGTTGACCGGAGATCAACGATCATGTTTCGACTTCTGTCTGCTGCGCTGTTAACCGTCGTCATCGGGTTTGCTCCAACCAGATCGGTGGCTGCGCCCGTACATGATTTTCATGCCGCTGTCGCTGATGCTTACACCCATTACCGCGAAGCGGGGTTTTACCTGCGCACGGGAAACCCCATGGTTGCATCGTTCGGCTTGCAAGACATGAGCGACAAGTGGCAAGCCATTATAAAATCGTTCGCCAAATCTCCGCCCGGCATTTACGCCAATGATAAATCCTGGGAATCGACGTTGACGAAAATCGGCAAGCACGTTCAGGATGGTCTCAAGGCGACGGAAGCAGGCGATCTTGAAGCGGCGCAAAAATACATCGTCCCGGTTCGCGGTATCCTGTCCAATCTGCGTGCAAGAAACGGGGTGTTTCTGTTTTCCGACCGTGTCGACCGGGCCAATGCGGCGATGGAAGATATCTGGAAATTCCGCCACAACCCACCCGACTTTTCAAAACCCGATGAGGTGAACGAACTTCGTCAAAAAACAACCTTGATGACCTACTGGTATGAGCGCTGTCGTGACACAGCATCTGATCAGGTTAAAAACGATCCACAATTCAGGCGTCTCGTTGACAGAACACTCTATTCTCTGGGGCGAATGTGGGTCGCCATAGAAGAGAAAAACCAACTTTCCGTAATCAATATCCTGCGCGAAATGCGCTCATCCGACCGGCTGCTGTATTTACAATTCGGATAGAATTTTTACAAATCAACCCACCCGGCCTAATGCCGGGAAGGCTTCGAGCAGCCAGTAGGCCAGTTCCGAGAAGGTGCCAGTCAGGAACATCGTGCCGGTCAGCACCAGCAGAACGCCGATAATACGCTCCAGTGTCTGCATGTGGCGGCGAAATTTTTTCATGAAACCCATGAACGGTTTGACGGCTAGGGCCGCCAACAAGAACGGTATTCCGAGCCCGGCAGAATAGACCGCCAGCAATGATGTTCCGTACGTCACCGAATCCTCGCTGCCAGCAACGAATAGAATCGCCGCCAGCACCGGCCCGACGCAAGGGGTCCAGCCAAAGGCAAAAGCCAGACCGATAATGTAAGCACCAAACAGACTGGTGGGCTGGGTGTTGGTTTGAATGCGCGTATCGCGATAGAGGAACGGTATTCTCAAAACACCGATGAAATGAAGGCCAAGGACAATAATGATCACCCCGGCGACCTTTGCCAGATAATCCAGATAGTCGGCGACAAGCTGTCCCAGCGCCGATGCTGTTGCACCAAGAGATATAAAAACGGTCGAGAAACCGAGCACGAAAAACACGGCAGCGGCGAACACCTTCCTGGTCATCTGGCGGGAGTTATCGTCATCTTCCGTCATTTGGTCGAGCGTAATGCCGCCGAGGAAACACAGGTAAGGTGGCACCAGCGGCAATACGCAAGGAGACAGGAAGCTCAAAATTCCGGCTCCCAATGCACCTGCATATGAAACGTCAAAACCGTCCATCATTATCCCCGACTGTGATCCAGCAGATCAACCACCTGTGATCCGGATATTGGTATTTTCTTCAACGCTGACTTCACCCGCGTTTTCGATATAGCTTTTGACCAGGTCGTAGATCGGCGGGCCTTCGGTTCCTTCATTGACCGAAGCCCAGCCGGCAACGATATAATTTTTTTTCGGATCGATCGCCTTGCCGGTCGCAAGCTGGGTCAGGCTGGATACCCGCTGCCCCATGGATTTGCCAATATCGAAGCTGTATCCCATGCCGCCGACCCGAACCATATCGCCCCCCTGCTGATAATAGGGGTCCGGGTTGAACAGGTTATCACCAACATCTTCCAGAATTTCTTTCAGAAAGGCACCGGTCATTTCCGTTCGGTAAGCGTTGGGATAGGTGATAGCCGTCTGGTTGAAGACATCTTCAACCGTAATGTCCTGTTCCGGCAATATACTCGATCCCCAGCGGAACCCCGGCGACAGGGAAATTTCCGCATCGCGCTCTTCAAGCAGGGCCTGACAGATCAGATCATCGAAGGTGCCGTTGAAATTACCACGTCGGTAAAGCAGCGATTTGCTTTTTCCCAGAACCCGGCTGAGTTCCGCTTCATGCGGAGCGCGAATATTCTTGATGATTCCAGCCATTTCCGGATCGGGTGTAATGACATCGGAAAATACCGGAATCAGGCGGAAGGAATAGTCGGTTACCTTGCCGCCATCGACCTGAAGATCAAGTCGGGCGAGGAATTTACCATGCGATCCGGAGGCCACCAGCAGTGTGTTATTGACCTTGATGACCTCGGGAATCGCATCATGCGTATGACCAGTCAGAATGACGTCGATGCCATCGACCCGGGACGCCAGTTTACGGTCGACATCAAAGCCGTTGTGGCTCAGCAGGACAACCAGTTCGGCCCCGTCAGCCCGCGCCGCCTCAACCCGTTTACGAACCAGTTTTTCACGGATACCAAATGACCAGGACGGAATCTTGTAGCGCGGGTTGGCGACTGGAGTATAGGGGAAAGCCTGACCGACAACGGCGATCTTTACACCGCCACGTTCGTAGGTAGTGGTTGATTCAAAAACCTCTTCTTCCCATTCCGTATCCTGAACATTACCCGCCAGAAACGGGAATTTCAGTTCATCAATCAGTTCTTTTACCCGGTCCGCACCATAGGTAAATTCCCAATGTGCGGTCATCGCATCAACACCCAGCGCATTCATGGCATCAACCATATCCTTGCCACCGCTTTTGAGCGACGTGTAGGACCCCTGCCAGGTGTCTCCACCGTCCAGCAACAGAGTGTTGTTGGGGCGCTCTGCCCGGATTGCCTTGATCAGCGTTGCCATGCGGTCCAGACCGCCAACACGACCATAAGTTCCGGCGAGGGCCGTAAAATCTTCGTACGTAAAGGCATAAGCCTGCGCTGATCCACCTTCCAGGCCAAACCGGGTCATTAAATCCTTGCCGGTCAGATGCGGAGGCAGACCATGGGCATCGCCGACGCCAAGATTGACGGACGGTTCCCGGAAATAGAGTGGCACCAGTTGCGCGTGGCAATCGGTGAAATTCAGCAGTGTAACCTGTCCTTTGGGCTCAAACGCCAGCAGGTCTTTCTGGGTCAGGCTCTGTCTGGCAGCTGCCCGGGGCATATTTCCGCCCACACCTGCAAGCGCTGCTGTGGCGGCGGCAACTTGAAGAAATTGACGACGGTCAAGCACGATCAGCACTCCTAATAACTCGGGGGATGCGACTCATGCCCGCACCCCCCGTTTTTCTGTTTCCAATTATGACGTCCTAGTTGCGAACGGCGGGTGCCTCAACCGGCAAACCCCGGCCGCGCCAGGCGACGTAGAGTTCCAGATTGTTATATTCGTCCGAACCGGCTTTATACGGCGTGGCGCGAACATTTTTATTGCACCCGCGGAAACGACGATGAAGCGAACCTGGCTTCTGCCACTTCAAACGGTATGTCGGAAAACCGTTGCTCTGGCCTTCCGAAAGCAGATTGGCACGGGCGTAATTTCCGGCATTGTCTTCATGACAGTTCTTGCAGGACATATCCAGTTGACCACGGCGCTGATTGAAGAACTTCTTACCCTTCTCGAAGAAAGGCGCGGCGTTCCCGTCAATGGCGACATTCATGGGCTTACCATGCGACTGATTACGCACATAGATCGTCATCCCGAGAAGCTGTGGCGAGTCATACTTCCAGGCCTTGGCCTTCATGTTTTCAGTGCGGCAGCGGTTGATTCGCTGTTCAAGGTTGATCAGCTTTTTGGTCTTGAAGTCAAATTTCGGGTAGCTGGTCCCGACACTACTCATGGTCTTGGCTGCATCAGAATGGCATGACGCACAGGCTTTTCCAGCGTCGCCTTCCTTTTTGGTCCACAGCGTTTCCCCCTGATCCAGCCAGATACTTGCCGGATTGGAAAAATCGTCATCCTGCATGGCTCGTGTCTCAGCCGCCGCATAGGTATATCCACTGCGGCGGTCATCAACTTCATACTTACCCCAGTTTTTTTCACTCGCCGACGCACCAATTGGCAGCACCAGAAGCGAGAGAGCAAACCCAGCAAGGGTCAATACTCGTGCTTTTACTTTACGCATGATGTTCCCCTGTTTATGTGACTGTTATTTTTGTAGATTTTTTGAAAACCGCACCGGAATCGTCCGTCCACGTCATATCCAGCGAACCACTGGCTTCGGCCTTTACGTAGAAGGCCATATACGGGTTGGCGGAAACTGCCGGATGCCAGTCACTGGTAAAAATGTCCTTGCCGTTATAGCTACAGACAAATTTGTTGATGACCATCCGCGGAATCTTTTTACCGGTCTTTTTGTCTTTACGCTGACCCGATTCCATCTTGTGAGAGATCAGGGTTTTAACCTCGAACACCTCACCTTTTTTTGCTTTTTTCGGCGCTTTCACGCGTGCTTTAGCTTTTGCCATTTTCTTTCTCCCTTACCCGTTCAGCCGCCGCAGCCGCCAATGGTGACCTTGACTTCCGATTTTGCCATGTAGACAGACCCGTCATTCATCTCCGCAACGGCGATGACGTTCTGGGTTTTTGCCATACGCATACGGGTTGAGCATTTGGCCCGTCCGCATCCCGGCGTGAAGTGGAAGACAGCGACATCCGGGCTTGGGTTTTTATCGGCAAACACATGCACGGTTTTGACGTAGTTACTGTCCGACATTGGGCTTTCAACTTCGAAACCGATGGGAACAGTATTTCCGTTTTCAGCGATCTGCGGCAGATCAAGGGTGATTTTTCCGCTTGCCGGTGATTTGCCACCAGCCGCTTTCTTGACTGCTGCAGCCGCCGAAGCGGCATCAGCCTGCGCCAGATTGGGAAGCAGGCTTGCAACAACACCGGTGATAGCACCCGCGCCTACAATTTTAATCATATCGCGCCGGTGCACCGGCTTCATTTCGATTTTCCTGACCATGGAAATCTCCTGAACGTTTATCAGTTGGTTTTCTGCCGGATCTGGTGGTGATCCAACGGGACTATTATTTCAGTGTCATCAGGTAAGCGACGATATCTTCGACGTCCTGAGCGCCGATGATGGTTTTACCGTCAAATTTCTTGAGTGACCGATGAAAGCCGGATTTGCGATAAAACGCCGGCATAATCGTGTCTTCATTGATGACTTTCGGATCAACAATGCGCAACCGAAGTTCGCCTACCGAATATCGACTAGCGACCCCTGCGAGGTCAGGTCCGATATTACCATGAAAGGCCTGTTCCGGGATGGGCATTTTGTGGCACGCCAGGCAATTGCCCTTCTTGCGATGAATTGCAAGACCACGTCCCTTTTTTGCGTCACCGGCTTTTCCGGTTAGTGATTTATCGATGCGGCTATCGTCAGTGACCATATATTCACTGGCATTTGCGGCACCACCGACACCAACAGCAACACTGAATACTACCCCTAGCGCGGCTGCAGTTAAGGTTCTCTTTATCAAAGCCTTCTCCTCCTTCTCCCATGAAATCTTCCGCCGCGCATCCGGCTGACCGTTATCGGTCATTTTTTCCCTTGCGCACGATGAGGCGAAACATTCCCCGTAGAATTCATCATATTCAAAAAATGTAAAATATCAAGAGTCAATGCAAGTTAATTACCTACAACCCTAATTCTGCGATTGATTATTACCAACTGCAGAAAAATTTCAGCGTTGCCGGAAAGCGGCATGCAATCCGCATAAGCGTGTTTCACGACTTGCATGAACGTCCTGCGGTTTGCATTAATTCAGCAACACAGAAGTATCTGTCTGCATTCTTGCCTTAAGCAGCGACCTCATACTTACGTGGGCGGCCGAGATAATCCAGCGCCTGCGACAGGTCTTCAAGGATATCATCAGGAGTTTCCAATCCGACCGACAGGCGAATCAATCCGTCCGATATGCCATGTTCCAGACGTTCCTCGGACGTGTAGGTTGAATGGGTCATGCTGGCCGGATGCTGGATCAGGGATTCGGCATCACCCAGACTGACGGCGCGCTGCACCAGTTCAAGCGCGTTCATCATCCGGATGCCTTCCTCAATACCGCCATCAAGTTCAAACGCGATCATGCCGCCAAAACCGGACATCTGGCGCCGGGCCAGATCATGTTGCTCGAAACTTTCCAGACCGGGGTAATAGACCTTCTGCACGGCACGATGCTGTTCCAGCATGTCGGCAACCTTCCCCGCCGTCGAAACGTGACGGTCCATGCGCACCTCCAGCGTTTTCAGCCCCCGCATAACCAGCATTGCATTGGATGGTGCCAGCACCGCACCGGTCATGTCTTTCAGGCCGAACAGACGTATCTCGCCAATATCCGCCGCCGCCCCGACAACGACGCCGGCAAGCAGGTCTCCATGACCACCAAGATATTTGGTTGCCGAATGAACAACCAGATCGGCCCCAAGCTCGATTGGCCGTTGCAGATAGGGTGTCGCATAGGTGTTGTCGACAACGACCTTGCAGTTCCGGGTGTGGGCGATTTTCGATACCGCCGCGATATCAACCAGTCGCATGTTTGGATTGGCGGGCGTCTCGAAATAGACAACCCTGGTCTTGTCACTTATCGCGCGCTCCAGGTTTTCCGGTAGCGTCAAGTCAACGTGGGTGATGGTGATCCCGAAGCGGCTAAGACCAGAACGCATGAACGCAAAGGTGCAGCCATAGAGCGTCTTATCAACGATGATTTCTTCACCGGGCGTCAGCAGAGTCCACAATGTTGAGGTGATTGCCCCCATGCCGGACGCCGTCGCAAGCCCGGCTTCAGCCCCTTCCAGCGACGCCATACGCTGCTCGAGGATGTCGAGCGTCGGGTTCGAAATGCGTGAATAAAAATGCCCCTTGCGTTCACCTGCAAACATCTCCGCTCCGTGTTCAGCGGTATCAAATGTAAATGTCGAGGATTGATGCAAAGGTGGTGTCAGCGCACCGCCATGCTCTCCCGCGTCATAGGCTTCATGGATGGCACGGGTGGCAAACCCTGAGGGGCGTTGATTGTGTGAATTTGTGATGGATTTGGCAGACACAGGATTTCTCCGGATGCGGAGGAGCCCATCCGCTATAGGTACGGCTCCCTATGACCTGAAGTATAGCAAAATTGGTGCGCAAAGTGCTTGCGTAGTTTGCCTGCATTTTTATCTATTTTGGCAATTTTTGCCAAAATATGATAATTAACTGCGTTGAAACCTTCAAATTTTACAATTAACGCAATCGGAGACCCGAAATGGATGCGACAGACAGGAAGATCATTCGCCAACTCCAGATGAATGCGCGGCTGACCAATAATGATCTGGCCGAACGCATCAACCTGTCGCCGTCACCGTGCCTGCGCCGCGTCCGCAACCTTGAACGCGATGGCGTGATCGAGGGGTATACGGCGGTTGTTGATCAGGAAAAATACGGTCTCGCGCTGAATGCTTTTGTCCTGATCAGACTGGAAAGGCAGACCGAAGATCTGATCAATGCCTTCGAGGCGCATATTCAGGATATCGACGAGGTGCTGGAATGTTATGTGATGACAGGCCCCAGCGACTACTTCCTGCACATCGTCAGCGACAGCCTGAAGTCTTATGAAAAATTCATGAAACAGCGCCTGACCAAAGTGCCGGGCATCGGTTCCATCGAAACCAGTTTCGCCTTCGGCAAGGTCAAGAAAACCTCGACCTTTCCACCGCTCTCCCATTTCGAGGAGGATTTTGTATGAGGATCGGATTCTTCAACCCGCTGAAAAGACGATATCCTGTGCCCCCTGCCAGAGCACCAGTTGGCCAAATTCCATAAGGTTCTCATTTCCCTCAACAACGCTGAGGAAATGATTGCCCGCCAGATCACCCATCTTGCTGGCAAAGCTCGAGCTGCCATAGGCAAACAGGATTTCGGTTTCGCTGAAACCGCCGGGATAGAGCAGAATATCACCACGCGACGGGTGAACCGTGTGGTTTTCGAACCCAAGCCCGACATCAAAATCGCCAAGCGGCACCCAAACCGCCTCGCCGCTCCAGCGCGAATGGATGACCTTGTTTTTGAACGGCAGCAGCTCAAGAAACCGCGCACAGGTCTCGGGTGCCGCGTCAAGCTCGAGCCTGGCCCTGAAAGCAAACGGCCCCGCCTGAATATTCAGAAATTCCATATTATCACCCCCCTATTTCCTTCTCCATAAACACACTCAGCGGATCGAGTTGATAGGCCCCGAAGGGGCCGCGTTCGGTGTAGCCGAGACTTTTGTATAGACCGAGGGCTTCGGGCTGGGCGACGCCGGTTTCGAGACGAACGAGGCCGACCTTGTTCTCGATCAGCCGTCGCTCCAGTTCCAGCATGATCGCTTTGGAGATGCCTTGCCCGCGATGATCAGGTGTGACGAACACCCCAGACCGTTGACAAACCCCGTCATTTTTATGGCGGGGTTTTGTTTTGATATAAAATGGGGCTATTTGGAATTTGACCGATAGCGGTTGTCGCGGCTCAACCGGCCTTGAGCGTAACGGGAGCCATTGCGAGAGCGATTTTT
>JAJFIJ010000261.1 GCA_021775105.1 Rhodospirillales bacterium
GGGTCCGGCACGAATTTGCGGGTGGCCCCATTTTGACGTGGAAGCATTAGGAATTCGAGGCGAATATGTTCGCAGTCATCAAGACCGGCGGTAAGCAGTACAAAGTCGCTAAAGACGACAAGGTCATCGTGGAAAAGCTCATGGGCGAGCCCGGGGCCGTTATCGAACTCAGCGACGTGCTGATGATCGGTGAAGAAGGCAAGGCACCGACTGTCGGTGCGCCACTGGTTGAAAAAGCCGCAGTCTTCGCTGAAGTTATTGAGCAGGGCAAGGCCGACAAGGTTTTGATCTTCAAGAAAAAGCGGCGTCAGGGGTACCGGCGGACCAAGGGGCATCGTCAGGAACAGACAACCCTGAAAATTCTTGAAGTCAGCCCGACCGGCACCAAACCGAAAGGTGCAGCCAAGAAAGCCGCTCCTGTAAAGGACGAGGCCGAAGCCAAGGCAGCGCCGAAGAAAAAGGCCGCGCCGAAAAAAACAGCTAAATCAGACGACGCTCCTGCAAAGGAAGCCAAAGCTGAGGCGAAAAAGCCAGCAGCCAAAAAGAAGGCTCCGGCGAAAAAGAAAACTGAGGAGTAGGACGCATGGCACATAAAAAAGCAGGCGGTAGCTCGCGCAACGGTCGCGATACTGCGGGTCGGCGACTGGGCGTCAAGAAGTTCGGTGGCGAAGTTGTCGTGCCGGGCAATATCATCATTCGCCAGCGCGGAACGAAATACCATCCGGGTGCCAACGTCGGTATCGGTCGTGACCATACGATCTTTGCAAAAGTTGATGGCGCTGTGAAGTTTGACAAAAAAGTTGGTGGACGTGTTTACGTGGGCGTGGAGCCGACAAGCTGACATAGGTCAGCCCATTTCCGATTTCAGAGGGGAATGGATATCCATTCCCCTTTTTTAATGGTTCGGTCATGAAATTTCTTGATGAGGCAAAGGTATACGTTAAAAGCGGCGACGGCGGCGGTGGTGCCGTCTCCTTTCGTCGTGAAAAATATATTGAGTTCGGCGGACCCGACGGTGGTGACGGTGGGCGCGGTGGTGACGTTATCGTCGAATGCGCCGACAACCTGAACACGCTGATTGATTTCCGTTATCGACAGCATATCAAGGGCCAGCGCGGACATGGTGGTATGGGGCGCGACCGGACCGGGGCCAAGGGCGAGTCTGCGATCATCAAGGTTCCGGTTGGAACGCAAATCCTCGATGAGGATCGTGAAACCCTGATTGCGGATATGACCGAAGTGGGCATGACGTTCGTGCTGTGTCACGGCGGTGATGGCGGGCATGGCAATGCGCGTTTCAAGACGTCGACCAATCGCGCACCGCGCAAATTTCACCCCGGTCACTCTGGCGAAGAGCGGTGGATATGGCTGCGTCTCAAGCTGATTGCTGACGCTGGCCTTATCGGTCTTCCCAATGCCGGCAAGTCGACGTTCCTGACCGCGGTCACGCAAGCGCAACCAAAAATCGGGGCCTATCCGTTCACCACGCTGCACCCCAATCTGGGTGTCGTTAATATCGGTCATGATGAATTTGTGCTGGCAGATATTCCGGGCTTGATCGAAGGGGCCAGTGACGGTGCCGGGTTGGGCACACGGTTTCTCGGGCATGTCGAGCGTTGTCAGGTCCTGCTGCATCTGGTCGATGCGCTGGAAGAAGATGTTGTCGCGTCTTATGAAACCGTACGCCATGAGCTTGAAGCCTACGGAGCCGACCTTTCGGACAAGACAGAGTTCGTCGCGCTCAACAAATGTGATTCAGTCAGTGAAGAAGAGATGGCCGAAAAACGCAAAGCCCTCGCCAAAGTCTGTGGCCATGAGGTTGACGTCATTTCCGGCGTCGCCGGGCTCGGTGTGGATGAGATGATCGGCAAGCTGTATGAAACCATTCTCGGACTCCGTATCGCCAAAGAGGAGGCTGAGGACCGGGACAGGGTTTACCAGCCATGAGAGAGGGTAATCGTATTGCCAGGGCCGGGCGTGTCGTCGTCAAGATCGGCTCCGCCCTGCTGGTTGACGCCGAACGTGGCGTTGTTCACCGGAAATGGCTTGAATCACTGGCCGCCGATATCGCTGTTATGCGCACGCGCGGGCAGGACGTTATCATTGTTTCGTCAGGGGCCATTGCCGTCGGGCGCCGTTATCTGGGGCTCGCTGAAGGGCGGTTGAGACTGCACGAACAGCAGGCCGCAGCGGCGACCGGTATGGTCCGTCTGGCCCATGCCTATCAGGAAGTGCTGAATGCCCACGATTTGACGCTGGCCCAGGTTTTGATGACGCTGGACGATAGCGAAAACCGCCGCCGCTATATCAATGCACGCAATACCCTCGATACCCTTTTGCGACTGGGTGCGGTGCCGCTGATCAATGAGAACGATACCGTTGCCACGGACGAAATCCGCTTTGGCGACAATGACCGGTTAGCCGCCCGCGTTGCGGCAATGGTCAGCGCTGATGTGCTGATTGTCCTGTCCCACATGGACGGGCTTTACGAGCAGGATCCGCGCCAGTTTGCCGACGCAGCTCATGTCGCCGAAGTCAAAGGTGAAATATCGCCAGAGATCGAAGCCATGGCCGGCACGGAAATGAGCACCGATGGATCAGGTGGCATGGTGACCAAACTTGCTGCCGGGCGGATTGCCATGAGCGCGGGCACGACCATGGTGATTGCCGACGGGACCGCCGAACATCCGTTGTCGCGTCTGGAAGCGGGTGCGCGATGCACCTGGTTCAGCCCCAGCGCCAATCCGAAAACGGCACGCAAGAAATGGATCGCCGGGTCGCTCAAACCGATTGGATCACTGACCCTTGATGCGGGTGCGCTGAAAGCGCTTAATGCCGGTAAAAGCCTGCTGCCAGCGGGAGTGACGGATATCGTTGGCGATTTTCAGCGCGGTGATGCGCTCAGTGTTTGCGACCCGGGCGGCAAGGAAATTGCACGGGGGCTTGCGGCCTACTCGGCGGAAGATGCACGCCAGATTATGGGCCATAAAACCGGTGAAATCGAAACAATCCTCGGTTACCGTGGGCGTGATGAATTAATCCACCGCGACGATCTTGTTTTGAGCTGAGGGTATAGGAATGAAAAACGACAATCAGAATATTCCCGCATTGATGAAGTCCATTGGCGAAAATGCCAAGGCAGCGTTGCGGACACTCGCCACTGCGCCGACGGAGACCAAGAACAAGGCGCTGATCGTTGCTGCGGAAAGCCTGCGTCGCCGCCAGAACGACATCATTTCCGAAAACGCCCTTGATATGGCAGCCGGTGAAGAGAAGGGACTGACAGCGGCCCTGCTTGACCGCCTGGCGCTGAACGAGGATCGCATTGAAGGTATGGCAAAGGGACTTGAGGATGTCGCCGCTCTTGCCGACCCTGTCGGCACGATTACCGAAGAATGGGATCGGCCCAATGGTTTGGTTATTCAGCGCAAGCGGGTGCCACTGGGGGTGATCGGTATCATATATGAGTCGCGCCCGAACGTTACGGCGGATGCTGCGGCACTTTGTCTGAAAGCGGGGAATGCGGCAATTCTGCGAGGCGGTTCGGAAAGTTTCCACTCATCACGAGCGATCATGGAAAGCCTGAAAGAAGGGCTTCTGACCGCCGGGTTGCCTGAACATTGCGTGCAACTGGTGCCGACAACCGACCGCGCGGCGGTTGGCGAAATGCTGACCATGGCCGATACCATTGACGTCATTGTACCGCGCGGCGGAAAGTCACTGATTGAGCGGGTCACGGCGGACAGCAAGGTTCCGCTGTTCAAGCATCTGGAAGGTATTTGCCATTCCTATATCAATCGCGACGCCAACCCGGAGATGGCCAGAGACATCGTCATCAACGCCAAAATGCGCCGCACCGGCATTTGCGGCTCGACCGAGACCGTGCTGATTGATCGCGATATTGCCGACACGATGCTGCCCTCAATTCTTGAGGGCTTGATGGACGCCGGTTGCGAAGTGCGCGGTGACGATGTTGTCCAGCGACTTGATGATCGGGTGATCGCGGCGACCGACGAAGACTGGGAAACCGAATATCTTGATTCTATCGTTTCGATCAGGGCTGTTGATGACGTGGTTGAGGCGATTGATCATATCGAGCTTCATGGATCAAATCATACCGACGCGATTATTACGGATAATGCGGAAACGGCCGAGGTTTTTCTCAATGGTGTCGATTCGGCGATTGTCATGCTTAATGCCTCGACCCAGTACGCCGATGGTGGGGAGTTTGGCATGGGTGCGGAAATCGGTATTTCGACCGGCAAGCTGCATGCGCGCGGCCCGGTTGGCGTCGAACAATTGACCAGTTGTAAATATGTGGTCCGGGGCACCGGTCAATGTCGTCCCTGATCATGGGTGTCCTGACATGACGATCAATACCTCTCTTCAGGCATCGAAAGGCCAGCGTATCGGGCTGCTCGGCGGATCGTTCAATCCGGCCCATGAAGGTCATCTTCATATCAGCAAACTCGCCCTCAAACACTTGGGTCTGGACGAAGTCTGGTGGCTGGTATCGCCGCAGAACCCGCTTAAACCGGCGCTTGGTATGGCCCCGCTGGATCAGCGTCTGGCCGCTGCGACTGAGCTCGCTAACGGGCATGCAATCCGGGCGACAGACATTGAACGTGATCTTGGCACCCGATACACCGTCGATACGCTGGCAGCGATAGGCGATCAATTTCCGGATGGCAAGTTCGTCTGGTTGATGGGTGCCGACAATCTGATCCAGATCGATCAGTGGGCGCGCTGGGACCAGCTGTTTGAATTGATGCCGGTTGCGGTTTTTGCCCGGCCCGAATATTCCGAACGGGCAGAAAACGCGAAAGCCTCTCGGAATTTTGCAAGATTTAGAGTAAACTCTGATCAGGCAGAAGAACTGGCGGTGATGAGCCCTCCGGTCTGGGTCTTTTTAAAGACGCCGGAAAATCCCATTTCCGCTACTGAAATCCGCGCCCGTGACTGATATCTTGACTGATATACGGACGCACCTTAACCCACAGGAACCCGAAAGGAGCCTGACCATAGCGCAAGCGAAAAAGACGGCACCAGTTGGCCAAGCAGTGCTTAAACTGGTGGAAACGTCTCTTGATGGCGACAAGGCCGAAGACGTCGTTGTCATTGATCTCGAAGGTAAATCCGCAATTGCCGATTATCTGGTAATCGCATCCGGGTCATCCCAGCGCCACGTGAGCGCGATGGCTGACCATCTCCAGCGCAGCCTTAAAAAACAGG
>JAJFIJ010000262.1 GCA_021775105.1 Rhodospirillales bacterium
CCTTTTCGACAACCAGTCCGCCGATTTCCATCCCGATAATGTTTTCAGCATGCTGGCGCGCCTGTTCGGGCGTGTCAGCCAGTTGAATACCACCCGCTTTACCACGCTTGCCAATGGGAACCTGTGCTTTGACGACAACGCCACCCAGTTCTCCTGCGGCAACGCCCGCTTCAACAGGGTCGCTTGCAAGTATCCCCTTGGGCACGGCAATTCCCGCAGCCGCCAGCAGGGGTTTGGCAGCAAATTCTTCAAAATTCATAATTCTATTTCCCGTACTTGTTCCAGTGAGAGCCGAAAAGCTCTTCTTCGGACGGTTTGTCTTCGGCGATCGTACGCACCAGATGCGTGATGTTGATAAAGTGGCGATAATTCAGATTTTCAGAGATCGAGTTTCCAGCCCAGGTTCCGCAACCCATGGACAGAGTGAAGTTGAGGCCATTATTGAAACTGCCCCCGTTTCCGAAGGTATGCGCCTGATTGACGATCACGCGAACAACTTTCAGGTCTTCGGCCAGTTCACGAACGTGGTCATCATTATCTGTATGTATTCCGACCGAATGTCCCATGCCGACAAAATCAAGAACATTCTGGACGTGGTCCTTGGCCGCAGCAAAGTCCTTCGCCCGATAAACCGTCAAAACCAGAGATAATTTTTCATCGGAAAACGGGTGATCCTTACCGGTTTTGTTTTCATCTTCGACCATGAAGAATTTTGCTTTTGCCGCCTCCGGGCCAAGCCCGCAGGTGTCGGCCAGAACGTCCGCATCCTTGGCAATCACATGACGATTGAGATGTCCATCCACCCACAACGTATTCAGGATTTTCTCTTTCTCTTCGGCTGAGCAGAGATAACCGCCAACGGCTTTCAAGGCTTCAATAGCGTCATCGTAAACATCATCCAGAACGGTGATTGAGTTTTCAGATGAGCAGGAGGTTGAATTATCAAAACACTTCGACATCATGATTTTTTCAGCCGCATCAGCCAGATCAGCGGTTGAGTCGATGATCACCGGGACGTTACCGGCCCCGACGCCTATTGCCGGTGTGCCGGACGAATAGGCGCGGCGTACATTATTCTGGGACCCAGTGCAGACAATCAGATCAGACCGGTTCATCAGTTCCTGGGTCAGAGCCTTATTGACGGGCGAGGGAAGCACCTGAACTAAGTCCTCAGGCAAGCCTATTTTTTTCAACTCGGCGCGCATATAATCAACGGTTTTTGTTGTTGTCGACAGACCGGCAGGCGAAGGGGCGACAATAACCGCGTTACGCCCTTTTATTGCCATCATGGCTTTGTTGACCGGCGTCGCAGCGGGGTTTGTTGATGGTGCAACTGCCGCGACTACACCGACTGGTTTGGCGTATTTGACCAGACCCAGAGCTGGATTGTCCTCGATAATGCCAACCGTTTTCGCACGCAGCAGATCACGCAACGCACCGAATGTCTTGCGGGTGTTTTTGATGATTTTGCTTTCTACATCCCCAAGGCCAGTATCACGAACCGCCATCTCGGCCAGTTCCTTGGCTCTGGAGGGCTCATAAATAGACCACGCAAGCGCCGTTACCGCTTCATCAACACGGGCCTGATCAGCCTTTTCAAACTCAGCCATGGCGGTACGCGCCCTGGTGATCAGTCCGGCAATAATCTCGCCAGCGTCGGCTTCGGGAGATGCCATTCGGGCCGTTGCTTCGTTCATTTGCAAATCCTTTCTGGGCTAAAAACCTCAAACAGCCCTGTTGTCTTCAGGTTTCGAGTAGATCACTAATACTATCGCTGATTATATCAGCCGCAGATCGCAGTTTCGGGAAGTGGGATTCGAGCTCAATTAGATCCATCCTGGCCCTGGCAGCGTGAATGGCCAATCCGGCGACGACCCGTTGTCTGTTGTCAAAAACCGGCACCGAAAGTGCCACCATGCCGTGCAGGTTTTCCTGATCATTGGTGGCAAAACCCTGCTTCCTGATTTTGCGGAACTGTTTATCCAGTTTATCCATATCAGTGACTGTATTTTCCGTATAACGGGTCAGAATTTGTGATGTCAGGATGCGGGTTCGGGTACGGCTGGGCAGGTGGGCCAGCATTAGCTTGCCTATGGCAGTTGCGTGAACTGGCACCCGACTACCAGGCCCGAATTGCAACCGAAGCGGCCAGTCACATTCAACGCGCTCTATATAGACGACTTCGTCGCGATCCAGAATTCCGACATTACATGTCTCCCCAGTTGCATCTACCAGATTACGCAACACACCTCGCACTGGCAACGAATGGTTGGCAAGACGAAGGGCGTTAATACTGATATCGAGAAGTGCACCGCCAACGGTATAACCTTCTCCATCCAGTTCGCGACGAATCAATCCGGCATCTTCAAGCTGGCGGGCGATACGGTAGACGGTCTGACGTGGAATATTGGTCTGTTGGGCGATTTCCGCCAATCCCATTGGGCGATCACTATCAAGAAGCCCGCCAAGGATGGTCATTGATTTCTGAAGGGCTGATGCACTTTCGGACCGGCTAGCTGGCATGATTCTTTGCAATGATCAGTTAATGACTGCGTTATTCAATACCATACTCATCAAAAATTCAACAGTTTTTATATTTTTAATATTTTTATGTACCATATTTAATGTAATTGCTGAATTATTTAACCCACTGATCTGTCCAAACCAGCCCAAACTTGACGATCTCTGGTGCATCCGCCTAATTGGTCCCGCGCTCGAAAACCGGGACAAGACAGATTAGCGGTCGTATATGAATACCGAGTCCACATCACAAGGCCCTTCGTCTGGCAACGCAAAGGCATTTTTGTTTGGCATGCTGGCGGCCTTTGCCATGCCGTTCTGGATGGTTATTGGGGCCATGATCGGTTTCGGGTCCATGGTCCGAACGGCAGGGATGAGTCTTGATGTCGGACTTGGTTCAACCTTGGGAATTTGGGGTTTGCCGGGACAAGTCGCGATGCTGGAGCTTTTTGTCCTGGGCGCCCCGCTACTCGCCATCATTACCACATCCTCAATGGCAAATTTACGGTTCATGCCAATGATGGTTGTCATGACGCCGCTGTTCAGGGGCGATCCCCGGGCCAAACGATGGCGTTATGTCATGGCTCAAATTATGTCGATCAATATCTGGACGACGGTCATGAATCGCTGCCCGGACATGCCCATAAACGATCGTTTGCCGTTTTACTTTGGCGTTTCGACAGTCTGTCTACTCGGTGGGATCGTCGGCACGTCTTCGGGTTTTGTTCTGGCCGGCAACATGCCGCTATATATTACCCTTAGCCTGGTTTTCCTTAACCCGGCCTATTTCGTTTTTGTGTTTTCCAGCGTTCGCGCCAGAAACTGCATCATCGCTGTCATTCTGGGCGCAATCACCGGTCCGCTGATCCATCAGGTATCGCCGGACTGGGGCGTGCCAATTACCGGTGTGGTGGCCGGAACAGCGGCATTTCTGGCCGATCGATTGTGGAAAACCCAGAGGAAACGGCCGCAATGATTGAGCAAACTCCTTGGTTCGTCCTCATTCTCTGCATCGCCGCAACGTTCGTCTGGCGCGCACTTGGTGTTGGTGTTGCCGCACGCATTGACCCAAACGGCGCCCTCTTTCAGTGGTTCAGCTGTGTTGCCTACGCCATGTTGGCCGGATTGATCACACGTATTCTGGTGTTCCCGGTCGGCACCCTTGAGCAAACTGAAACCATTGATCGCACCATTGCAATGATCGCCGGATTCATCCTGTTTTTCCTGCTCCGGCGCAATATCTTTGCCGGAACCGGAACCGCCTTTCTGGTGTTTATGGCGCTATCCTACATGCGCCATACAGGGATAATCTAGACGAACCCCTTGAGCGCGTCGTGAACCTGATTGGGGCGTTCAATAAGCATCATGTGGCCGCATTTCCCGATCATTGCGGTGCTCGTATTCTCCATCGCACCCGCCAGCGGCCTGGCCTTGCGGGCGGGTGTCATCATATCGTCCTCGCCCAGCACATACAGGGTTTCACACTTTACCCGCATCGCTGCATCGAGAGCGCCCTGATACGCATTGCAGGCGGCAAGGTCATTAAACAAAACGCCCTCCCTTGCATTCTCAAACAGTATCTGGCTGGCATTATGTACCCAGAGGCCGGGATGCGGATGACCGCCGATCTTGGCTTTCTCACCCAGACCCCAGAATATGATCAGTTCAGGTGCCAACCGTTCATTTCGTTCGGCCGCCGCAAGCAAATCGGGGTGCACCGGCATGGTATCCGATACGCCCATCAGACATAATCCCTCGACACGGTCAGGGTATCGGGCCGCCGCTTCCAGGGTTACGAATGATCCCATGGAATGGCCAATCAGTTTGGCTTTTTCAATGCCAGCCGCATCCATAAAGGCCGGAATCCAGTCCGCCATTTCCTCAATCGATTTCAGTGCATCGCCTTCGGATCGGCCATGCCCCGGCAAATCGATCGCATAGGCACGCCGGCCCATATAGGCGATGTTGCGGGTCTGTAATTGCCAGACGGTGCGATCAAGTCCGGCACCGTGAACCAGTATGACGGCCGGTTCATCGGCATTCAGTTCACGACTGCCCGTCGCGGCATGTGCCTTCAATCCGTTTACAGTTATTTCCATGATCCGGCCCTTATACTTTTTGTGAGATACGAAGCGCCTGCTTCAGGTCAGCGATAATGTCGGCGGCATCCTCAATGCCGACGGACAGGCGGATCATACCTTCACCAATCCCGGCGGCGTCCAGATCCGCAGCGCTCATCTGCTGATGCGTTGTGCTGCCCGGATGAATAACCAGCGTCTTGGCATCACCGATATTTGCAAGGTGTGACGCCAGATTTACCGACTCGATAAACTTGCGCCCGGCTGCTCGTCCGCCCTTGATACCAAAGCTCAATATCGAACCGGCCCCCTTGGGCAACAACTCTTTTGCCAATTCATGATCGGGGTGCGATTTAAGGCTCGGGTAATTGACCCATTCGACCTCTTCAAGTCCATCCAGAAACGCGGCCACCGTTTCGGCGTTCGAGACATGCTTTTGCATTCGTAATGGCAATGTCTCGATCCCTTGCAGGATGTAGAAGGCGTTGGCCGGGCTGAGGCAGGCGCCGAAATCCTTCATGCCTTCGGCCCGGGCCCGCATGACAAAGGCCTGGGTTCCAAACTCTTCTGCGAAATCAAGCCCGTGGTATCCGGCATAGGGTTCCGTCAGGGTCGGGAACTTGCCACTGGCTTGCCAGTCAAACCGGCCACTGTCGACAACGATACCGCCGATTGCCGTTCCATGCCCGCCCATGAACTTGGTCAGGGAATGCATGGCAATGTCGACACCATACTCGAACACATTGATCAGATAGGGCGTGGTAAACGTCGCGTCTATCATCAACGGCAACCCGGCATCGTGGGCGATATCGGCAATGACCGGCAGGTTCATTACCTCGATCCCCGGATTGCCCAGCGTTTCGCCAAACAGCAATCTGGTTTCCGGACGAATGGCATCCTTGAACGCCTGCGGATCGCGCGGGTTAACGAAAGTCGTCTCAATGCCAAAGCGCGGCAGGGTGTAGGTAAACAGATTGTGTGAACCGCCATAAAGGGAGCCGGAGGCGACGATATGCCCGCCCTTGTCCATCAGCGTTGCAACGGCCAGAAACAGCGCCGCCATGCCGCTTGCGGTGGCGACCGCGCCGACACCGCCTTCAAGGGCTGCGACACGCTCTTCCAGCACCGCCGTGGTCGGGTTGGACAGCCGCGTATAGATATGTCCGGGGCGTTCCAAATTGTAGAGCGAGGCCGCATGGTCCGTATCATCAAAGACGTAGGACGTCGTCTGATATATGGGCACAGCCCGTGCCCCCGTCGCCGGATCAGGTTGCTGACCCGCGTGCAATGCGAGCGTATCAAAATTGGCAAACTTCGGTTTGACCATTGCCCCCTCCTTTTTCAGTTCCGGGTCTTCATAAACGGCTGTACAAATCCCCCTCCACTCTTTAGGCAAGGCCAGCTACCGCGTCAATGAAGGAGACTAAAAACATGTCACGTCAGATCAATTCCGTAGCCGTTCTTGGTGCCGGAACAATGGGGTCCGGGATCGCCGGATTATGTGCAGAACGGGATCGCAAAGTCCTTCTTCTTGATGTCTCCATGGAAGCCGCTGAAAAAGCGCTGGACCGCATTCTCAACGGTCGCCCACCGGCGCTCGACACCCCGGAAAAAGCCTCGAATATCACGCTCGGCACGCTGGCTGACGATCTCGATAGAATTGCCGACTGCGACTGGATTTGCGAAGCGGTGATTGAAGATGTCGAGACCAAACGCGCGCTGTTTGAACGGCTTGAGCCGCTCCGCAAGGACGGTTCGGTGGTCAGCACCAACACATCGGGCATTCCGCTTCGCGACATCACGGAGGGTATGCCCGAGCGTTTGCGCAAGGATATCGTCGTCACTCACTTTTTCAATCCGGTCAAGGTTATGCGACTGCTGGAAATCGTGCCGGGCGTCGACACCACCCCGGACGTTGTCGACACACTGGCCTCTTTCTGCGGCACCGAACTTGGCAAGGGCGTCGTTCATGCCAAGGACACAGTCAATTTCATCGGTAACCGCATCGGCTGTTACTGGATGCTGACCGGACTTCATCATGCGGCTACGGCGCTTGATGAAGGATTGTCGATGGAAACCGTCGATGCCCTGATGTCCGGCCCCGTCGGTCTGCCGCCAACCGGACTTTATGGCCTGATTGACCTGATCGGTCTCGATGTCATGGACTTCGTTGGCAAAAACCTCGCCATCAATCTGCCTGCCGGAGATGTCGGTGCCGACTTCACCGCGTTCCCCAAAGCCGAACAGGCGATGCTGGAACGCGGCCAGTTGGGGCGCAAGTCGGGTGGCGGGTTCTACCGCATGCAGAAGCTGGGCGACGGCTCGAAAAAGAAAGAGACCTTCGATCTTAAAACCGGCGACTGGCGCGATGCGCTCAATATTGAGCTGGATGATACACATCGCAGTCCCGACGGGCTGTTTGCCGATGACGCAGAGGGCCGTTTCTCATGGCACACCATGGGCGGAACGCTGAGCTACGCGGCTGACCTGATCCCGCAGATTTCCGACGACGTGGTCAATGTCGACCGGGCCATGCGCTGGGGTTTTGCCTGGGCCAAAGGCCCGTTCGAGCTGCTGGATGCGCTCGGCCCGGACAGGGTCATTGAAAAAATCGAAGCCAGCGGACTGCATATGCCAAAAATGCTCGATGTGCTGAGAAACGCTGGCGTAGATACGTTCTATCGCAATGACGGTACGGAGTTCCTGGGAGTCGACGGTCAATACCATCCGGTTCCGGCTGAATAAGGTTCTGGTACACTGCCGGAATTTCCGCTTCACTGAACGCTGTCAGGAATTGAGAGCGTTCAGTAGCAGCCTATGATTATCGACCAGCATCCCGTCGTTCTGGCGCTGATATCAGCGTTTCTGTTTGCTCTCGGGGTGCAGTTCCAGAGTATTGGCCTTGCCGAAGTCAACGCCAGACGCGGCACCGCCATCTCTATCGCCACCTCGGCCATCCTGTACTGGCTGGTGGCGCCGGTTTTCCTTGTGGCGTCGAACTGGCTTCAGCCCGCCGTCCTGATTTTCGCCCTTGTCGGCCTCTTTCGCCCGACCCTGTCGGCCAATCTGGCGGTTGCCGGAACGCGATACCTCGGTCCGACACTGTCGACAACGCTCAGTTCGACCTCGCCGCTGTTTGGCGCGGCGATGGGGGTGTGGTGGCTGGGTGAAATCTTCACCTGGCAGATCGCGCTTGGCACTTTCGGTATTCTTTGTGCGGTTCTTTTGTTATCTACCGGCAACCTGAAGCTCGACAGCCGCTGGCCCCTCTGGGCGCTGGCCCTGCCGGTTGGCGCAGCGGTCATCCGCTCGATGGCGCATGTGCTGTCGAAAATCGGCATGGACGATATCCCCGACCCCTATTTTGTCGGCCTTGTCGGGTTCACGGTGTCGGCGATCATCACCAATCTCGCGCTCAGGGCCAGACCGGTCGGCCCGTCGGTATCCTGGCGGACAAAAGGACCTTACTGGTTTGCCCTGGCCGGCCTGACCATGGGTATCGCCATCATGTCGCTGAACACGGCCCTGCTGAACGGGCCCGTCACCACCGTCATTCCCATCGTCGCCGCCTCGCCAATCTTTTCGATGTTGCTGAGCATTTTCATTTTCAAACGCGAACAGCTAACAGCAAAAATCGTCCTCGCCGTGTTCATGGTCGTCGCGTCAGTGATTTTCATTGCGCTCAACCGATAGAGATCGTTTTCCAAAATGCAACAAAATGTGCGTTTTTGTATATATTTTTGAGCGCCTGACATATCAAACCCCCATTTACCCCCATTTACCCCCATAAACCCCCATCATTTCCGCACAGACAG
>JAJFIJ010000263.1 GCA_021775105.1 Rhodospirillales bacterium
TGCTCTGCGGGTCGCTCGGGCTGCCCCCTTACCTGCCCGATCTCGCTCTTCAACAGCGAAAGAAATGACATCTGCCATTTGAATTCTCCTAATTAAAGTTTCGGCCTGCCTCCAGGGGTGCTGGGGCCGGATTTTGCCCAAATCGGGCGCGCGCATACATACCCGCCTTGACCGGGTGGGTCAATCAGCGATGTTGCCCCTGCCTCACCCCGACAAAAAGGTCAAACAGTCTGTCTGTCGGCACTTGGATGATCCCATTGAGGAGAGATAATAGAAGAATTCAACCCGAGCACGTCAGAAACAGGATTGCCCGGTTCACGACACCGGGGACAAAACATGGATGACCCGGTCGGCCAGCATGTCCTTGACCTTCGCCGCGTATGCGGCCATGTGCGGCGCGGCGGCGTGGGCCTTCAGATGGTCCAGACTTTGCCATTTTTCAATGACGACAAATGTATCCGGCCCGACGGCGGTCTGGAACGCGCCGACGCCGCCCGTATCAACGGTCGGTCCGTATTCGATGCAGCCATCTTCAGCGTGCACATTGGGAACATTCTCATTGAATGCCGCGAGAACTTCTTCGCGCTTTCCCGGCTTCGTGGTAATCACCGCAACGACATGGACAATGGACATATCAATGCCTCCCTGGACTACATGGAAACTGGCTAACGAATTCAACAGATGACCTGACGTGGACCTTTTGTCCGAACCACCTCAGTCAAACAGCGTTGAAACCGAAGACTCGTCACTGATCCGTTTCATGGCTTCGGCGATCAGCGGTGCGATGGTCAACTGTTCCATATTGTGCGACACCCGCATGGCTTCCGTCGCCTGAATACTGTCTGTTGTCACCAGCCGGTCCATGGGCGACGCGCTGACCCGGGCAACCGCACCACCGGACAGAACGCCGTGAGTGACATAGGCGGAAACGGATGTCGCGCCGGATTCTTGCAACGCAACGGCGGCGTTACAGAGTGTGCCTGCGGAATCGACGATATCATCAACCAGAATGCAGGCCCGACCATCGACGTTACCGATAATGTGCATGACTTCCGAAACGCCAGCCTTTTCGCGGCGCTTGTCGATGATTGCGAGATCGGCACCCAGGCGTTTGGCAAGGCCGCGGGCGCGAACAACACCGCCAACATCGGGCGATACGATAACCAGTTCCTGACCGTCATAGCGTTCTTCAATATCGCGGCGCATGACCGGAGCGGCATAAAGATTATCGGTCGG
Organism: Rhodospirillales bacterium; assembly: GCA_021775105.1. Classification (GTDB taxonomy): domain Bacteria; phylum Pseudomonadota; class Alphaproteobacteria; order Rhodospirillales; family Casp-alpha2; genus JAJFIJ01. Next base: position 1,237 of record JAJFIJ010000263.1, read on the forward strand.
GATATCAAAGAACCCCTGAATCTGACCGGCGTGCAGATCAAGAGTCAGGACCCGGTCGGCACCGGCTTCGGTGATCAGGTTGGCCACCAGCTTTGCCGAAATCGGAGTGCGGGGACCGGACTTGCGATCCTGACGGGCATAACCGAAATAGGGGATCACGGCTGTTATCCGCCGGGCCGATCCACGTCGAAGCGCATCACAGGTGACCAGAAGCTCCATCAGATTATCGTTTGCCGGATAGGACGTCGACTGGATGATGAAAACATCTTCGCCCCGCACGTTCTCTTCGATCTCGACAAATATCTCCATGTCCGAAAATCGTCGGATACTGGCTTTTGTCAGGGGAAGGTTGATATAGGCGGAAATGGCCTCGGCGAGAGGACGATTGCTGTTACATGCGATGATTTTCATCTGCTGGGAATACCCTGAATATAGACTTCTCTGCCCCTCACATTCGATTTCAACATCCCCAGGTTCATCCGTGAAAGGGGCCTTACGCCGGATGAGACGCGGCAAAATCTAGCAGTGTCCCCGGACCCTGTAAATGGATTCATGCAGAACATTACTGCGCCGGTGGTGGAGCACGACCCGGCTCCTGCGGCAGTGGCGGGACATCCGGAAATTTGGTCGTTGCCGCTGAACGTGACCGCCGCCGACCTTCACCATCAAACAGTTCCTGAATACCACTTACCGCTGCATCCGAGACGATTTTCGCGACCCGCCCCCAGTTGCCATCAAGGCTTCCGGCGATGACCGCGTTTTCCTGAACCGCCTGCCCGACTTCATCTCCGTCAACGGTATTGACTCGCCAGACGATTCGGGCCTGCTGGCGACCATTGACCGGAGGGCCAACAACGACCCTGCCCTTGACCTCATAGGCCGCCTGTCTGGGATCTTCGGTAACTGTCATATCTTTGCCACGCAGGGCCGCTTTCAGGGAACTGGTCAGACTTTCGTTGCCATCCCCCGGCGCACCGGAGACGATTCGCACCAGAAATGACGGACTCGCCCAAACCACCGGCTTCAATTTGGTGTTATCCGGCACGGAGTCCTCTTTTGGAATGTCTGCCATTTCCAGCAACCCGTCGGTCAGCGCCTTGGCATTTTTCTGGGCCTCCGCCTGTGGATCCGGTTCTGCGTTGTCACTCATCATGCTCTCGAGCAAAGAGGGCGCTTCATTCATGGCTTCACCGGCTGGCTCGGCCCCGACCTGACCTGGCATTGGCTTCGCAGCTCGTGGAACAAGCCGGACAGGCGCTTTCGGTTCAGGCACCGGTGGCGCGACGGCGATATCGTCAACCGTCAGGGAATTCAGTTCAGGCGGCAATTGAGTTTCAATTTCTGTTTCTGACTCAGCCGCTCGAACGTCAGGCACGGGACGGGCGGCCGTGGTTTCCGTCGCGGGAATTCGGGGACGGGGGCGACTCAACTGCTCGACAGACTGCGAAGCTCCACTCGACATCTGCATGCGCTCTACCGGTGGCATGGCAACATCCTGCGTTGCCATCAGAGGACCGACATGATCAGATACCATGCCAATGATACGGGGCTCGGCTTCGGCGATAATCAGATTAACCGCTTCAACACCAGCTTGATTCCACAACAGTTTGTCGACAACAACTTCATGACTGATCTCGGTCACGGTTTCACCGGTCGGTGTACGCAGTTCCCAGTTTGCGGTCACCCAGGCAATGGTGCCCCGCTTGCGAACTTCGGAAATGCGCCCAAAAATATTGGGGCCCTGAGTGTTGGGGGTCTCTGAGATAACGGCAGGGCGGGCCGCATCACGAAGCGAAGCGGCAAGTGCATCGGCGAGAATCAGCTTTGCCGGTTCGCCAATGCCGTCAACCGGCAGGACAAATACAATATTGGTTGTATCCGCCAATGGCGCATACGTCTGGTAACCGCTCACCTGATGTTCGGGAGGAGCAGCGTTTTCGGAACAGCCGGACAGCACCAGCCCCAATGGCAGGAGCCACCGCGCAATGCTCAACTTTAGCCGCATAAATCCAATTCCGATCCGATACCGGCGACGATCAGGACCTGCCCGTTCACCGGGCCCCCCAAGCACCGATTATTCAATTGCGCCCACCTGTTTTCTTGCTGCGTGAACTCTATCAGCATGTCGTCAACTATTCACGAAAAAGGGGCAACATGATGGCATAACCTGCCTTGAACATCATTGATGTGCATTGCGCAAATCCCTGTACGCAACCTCGAAAACCTCTCAATTCAGGATAAGCGTCGGCGGAGGAATAACCAGATCACCGTCCTTTTTGCCCCCCGGGAAGGTTAACCTAAGCGGCTGTTTTCCTTGGGTTAGGGCTTGTTTTCCCCTGTTGGCAAGAATGTTCCTGATGGCCCCTACTGCGGCCATTGATATCATGACCGCCGATTGCCCCCAACGCCCATCGAAGGTCCCTGTCGGCACGCTGTTTCGCTGGCGCGCGCGACCGATTTCCTTGTCGTCAGTATCTGTAACCATCCATATAATTTCAACCTTCTGCAGTCCCGATTCGGGCGAATCGACCTGGACTCGAGCTTTCAACAAATGTTCGGCGCGGTCGGGGGATTTCGTTACTTTCATTCCCGAATCGCTCAACGCAAAGGCAATCGAGCGAGTCAGTGAATAGTTGCCGTCCCCCGGTGCATCAGAAATCGGCTTGATCCAGATACCGGCGCGCGCATTACGATCTTCCTTCAGGGTCGCTGTGCGCCCAAGCACCAGCCGGGCGACGGCCTCAGCCGTGCTCTCCCCGATTTCGCGAATGATTTTTGGCGATCCGAAATCCCATTCAAAATCAGTGCCCGAAACCGGTACCACATGCATGCCTGTCGCAATTCCTTCACGTGTCGTCAGGACCCAACGTATCTGCCGGAACGGCTGACCGCTTGCGGAAACAGGAGCGTCAATGACTTCACCATCAAGGACAAACCGGCTGGCGCCGTGGTCGTTGGGATAAGAAACTATGTCATAGCGGATAATTTCATCGACCACCGACTGGGTCACCAGCTTCGCCATGGGGATCGACGTGCCGCGTAGCGGGTTGACGGCAACATCAGGGGGCACACCCTGATCAATTAGCGGGTTGGTATTGGCCTTGGAGCTCGGTTGGAAAGGGCGTGGCACGGGGCCACAGGCCGAAGCCAACATGACCACAACCAACAAACACAAACATCTTGTCACCCACGCTTGAACCATGGTCTAGACTATCACACAGGTCGCCATCAGTCCCAGAACCAGCAGCAGTAAAAATAATGCCAGATGTGGCATCGGGTCACTTTACAACAAGAGATAACGGGGCACCTGACAATCGTTCATGGCCGTTTTCCGTGACCAGAACCGTTTCACCCAGCGTTATCGCCAGTCCATCATCGACATTAAACAGAATCATGTGGCAGAAGACCACCATGCCGGGCTCAAATTGCACTGGATTGTCAGCATACAACATCGGCCAGTCCATCCAGTTCGGTGCAAATGTGGTGCCCAGAGAATAACCGCAGGCATTCAGTCGGCAATGGGACAGTCCGGCGCTATCAAGCACCCGGCAATGAGCCTGAAAAGCATCGCCAAATGTGCGACCGGGAGCGATCGCTTGCTTAACCGCTTCAAGCGCATCCTCGGCGGCGGCGTGCATGCTGAAATGCTTCGGGTTTGGCGTGCCGATGACAAAAGTGCGCATCATCGCCGCATGATAATGCCTGTACGTTCCGGCCCATTCGAGTGTCAGTTGATCTTCCGCATCGAGCGTCCGCCTGCCGGATGCGTAGCGGCAAAGCAGCGCATTTTCACCCGAACCGATAATGAATTCGTTGCCGGGATAATCACCGTCACCATCGAAAACCGCACCCTGCATCGCACTCAGGATGTTGCCTTCAAACACACCGGGTGCCGCAAGGTTAACGGCTGCATTATAAGCGTCGTCAGCCAATTCACCGGCCCGTCTCACGTAGGCAATTTCTGCCGGACTTTTGATCACCCGGATCTTGCTGATCAGTTCGGAGGCATCTTCCAGCCCACAAAACCCGTCAAGTGCGGCACTCAGACGTTGGCCGTTGCGGGCGGTCAAGCCATAGGCCTCCCACTCAACGCCAAGTCGCTGATCGCGCGCGCCGTGTTCATCCAGAATATCTTTAAGCGCATTGGCGGGCGCGGCATCCGGACCATCAACCCATATACGAACATCACTGACAACGGATGTAATCACCGCCTGCAATCGATCCGCCGAGCGGGTCAGCAGCGTCATTCGCCCATCGGCCCCCAGATACAGACACTGAAAGAAGACATAACCGAACGTATCGTAGCCGGTCAGGTAATACATGCTCTCCTGACGGAAGATCAGCATGCCATCGAGGCCACCCTCTTTCATCGCCGTGCAAACCCTGTCGCGCCGCACGGCCAGTTCGGATTCCAGAAAATGTAACGCCATCAGTTGTTCACCCGTTCAGTATAATAGCTGACAGTCCGCGCCCGTAATCCATCTCGTTCAAATGCGTTGCCCGACGATAGCTGAAAAACCGTTCTTGATCAGTATAGGTATCAACCGCCACATCACCGACCCTTTTCAAGTCCAGTTTTTCGAGCCTAGATCTTGCGAAACCCGGCAAATCGAACTGTGCGTGTCCATCACGTTCAGATGGTGCAAAAAATTGCTCACTGGTGGGGTCTTCCTGAACAAAAGTCTGAACAAATTCCGGACCGACTTCATAAGATTTCTGATGAATACAGGGTCCGACAGCGGCCGAGATATGTTTGCGCTCAGCCCCGTTTTCCTCCATCACCCGCACACAGTTTTCCAACACCCCGGCCAGTGCCCCCCGCCAGCCTGCGTGGGCAGCGCCGATCACGCCGTTTTCGGCATCGGCAAACAGTACCGGTGTGCAGTCAGCAGTCAGCACGCCAATCGCCAGATTTTTCCGACGGGTCACGATAGCGTCAGCCTTCGGGCGGTCATCAAAGGTCCAGGTATCGTCCGCAACCGCAACATCCGGTGAATGAACCTGATAAACCGTGTTCAGGCGGTTTGCCGTGCAGCCAATCATGGTCATCGCCCGATTTCGGTTTTCAGTCACATTTTCCGGCGCTTCGCCAGATCCGTAACCGCAGTTCAGGGACGTCAAAACACCCTCGCTGATGCCGCCTTGGCGGGTAAAAAACCCGTGGCCGATGTTTTGCAGGTTGCCAAGCGCCGTCGACGTAATCATTCGCTCATCTCCTGAAACCCGACCGGCGGCTCCAGATCGGGGGAGGTCACGGCAACAACCTTGAACAGTTCCCCCATGCCCTTGGCGCTGATCAGCCGTTCCAGACCGGATTGCACCAGTTTTGCCTGCTCCGGCGTTGCATTCGCCATAAGGTTTTCAGCACGCTCCTCAATACCCAGAGACTTAAGAAACGCGCCCTGCGTCAAAGGACCAAAAGCCTGTACACCGCTTTCTACAGCAACATTAACTAGCGATTCGAAATCAACATGCGCGGTCAGATCGACTTTTCCCTGATCCGCCAGCACGTCAGAATAGCTGTGGTTTTTCACCGCCTGCAAGGTCTCTCCAGCTCCGCTTTTCATGTACCCGTAGTCGATAATCAGGGCCGCCCCCTGCCCGGCGTTCAGGCGCTCGGCCAATGTCCGCATATAATTGAGTGCCGCCGGTGACACTTCAACAACGCTGTCAATATCTGCACTGACAAGATGTTCGGGAACCAGCGGATGAACCAGTAACGGAGAAGCCCATCCAACCCTTAGCGCCGGATGTTCGGAATTTTCATCCACTCCGATCAGTCGTTCGCACCAGCCATCAGGAATCCTCTGAAACTGGCGGATCGGCAGGGCATCGAAAAATTCATTGGCGACGATCAGCGCGGGACCATCTGGCACAGCGCTCAGGTGGTCGTGCCAGACCGGATTGAATGCCGCCAACTGTCCCCGCTGATGTTCGCGGAGCGCGGGACTGGTTTCAACCAGGTGCAGATTGATCGCTTCGACAAACCCCGGCACGCCTTTGGCCACCCGCATGGCATCGGCCATCAGTGTGCCACGACCGGGGCCAAGTTCGATCAGGTGGACTTGGCCGGGCTGTCCCATCGCCATCCATTCGATGCCGCACCACAAGCCAGCCAGTTCACCGAACATCTGTGATATTTCGGGCGCCGTAATGAAGTCGCCGCCACGCCCGAACGGGTTCTTGCCCGTATAATAGCCATATTTCGGATTGCCGAGGCATTCCTCCATATACTGGGCGATGGTCAGCGGTCCTTCGATAGCGATCCGCCGGCAAAGGTGATCAAGCAATTCCGTCATGATTTCCGTTTTGCCGGTTTGCTACGAAAGACCAGGTAAAGACCGGCAAGAAACATCGGCACAGACAGCAACTGTCCCATAGTCGAGCCAAACAGCAAAAACCCGATATGCGCATCAGGCTGGCGGAACAGTTCAACAATCGATCGCGCCACTGCATAACCAGTGATAAACACCCCGGTTGTCGCGCCCAAGCGGTTGCGGAAGGCTTCCCGGCGCCAGACCCAATTGACGATCACAAACAGAATAACGCCTTCCAGCATGGCTTCGTAAAGCTGGCTTGGGTGACGGGCAAAGGGACCCGCATTCGGGAACACCATCGCCCACGGCACATCGGTCGGTCGGCCCACCAGTTCGGCGTTTATGAAATTGGCAATGCGACCGAAAAACAGGCCGACAGGGGCGGCACAAGCAACCGCGTCGGCAAACCGCAGCGGATCGATTTTGCGCTTTCGTGTGAAGATAATTCCGGCAACAAGCACGCCCAGGAACCCGCCATGAAAGGACATGCCTCCCTGCCAGACGTAAAGCATGTATACCGGATTTTCGAGGTAAAAGCCGAATTTGTAGAAAAGGATATAACCCAGCCGCCCGCCAAGAATGACACCCAGCGTCGCCCAGGTCAGAAAATCGTCAGCGTCCTCGGGTTTCATGAAAGCAGGCGTCAGTTGCGACAGGCGGCGAAGATGCCAGATACCCAAAACAAGACCAGCGATATAGGCCAGCGCATACCAGCGAATGGCAAGCGGGCCAATCTGAAAGATAATCGGGTCGATGGCGGGATAGGGAATGACGGCCAGCATGATCAGCGGTAGGTGTCGTTTTGATTAAGGTATCGGGTGACGTAGGTGCATACGCCCTCTTCCAGTTCGGTCATTGGTTTGTCGTATCCTTGTTGCCGCAGACGCGCCATCGGCGCTTCGGTAAAATATTGATACTTGTCACGAATATCTTCCGGTGTATCAACGTACTCGATATTCGGGTTTTTACCGAGTGCCTGATAAACGGCGCTGGCAAGATCGGAAAAACTGCGCGCCCGACCGGTGCCACAATTGTAAAGCCCACTGACGTCTTTATTCTGAAGCAGCCAGAGAATGATGTCGACGCAGTCCCCGACCCAGATAAAGTCACGCAACTGCCCACCGTCTTCATAGTCCGGATTATGGGATTTGAACAACGTGCAGGCTTCTCCGGCTCTGGCCACCGGATAAACCTGTGAAACCACACTTGCCATACGGCCCTTGTGGTATTCATTCGGGCCATAAACATTGAAAAACTTCAACCCGGCCCATTGAGGTGGGCGGGGTGCGCCCTGCTCAATCATTCCGGCGACACGGCGGTCAAACAAATGTTTGCTCCAGCCGTAAGGGTTCATCGGGCCAAGGTTGGCGAGGAATTCAGATGAGCCGTCATCCTCGAACCCCTGTCCGCCATCTCCATAAGTGGCGGCGGATGAGGCATAGATGTAACGGGTTTCATTGGCCGCACACCAATCCCACAGCTTCATCGAAAGCTGGAAATTGTTTTTCAGTATCTTGTCGGCGTCGCGTTCGGTGGTTGCCGAAATGGCGCCCATGTGGATCACCGCCTCGACCAAACTACCATGCTCGGCGAGGAACCCGTCCAGACTATCCGGGTCAACGATATCGAAGAGATTTCGCTTGGCGATATTGCGCCACTTGTTACCGTCGCGAAGACGGTCAACAACGACGAGCGGGCCAAGACCGCGTTCTTCAAGGGCTGCGATGATGTTCGAGCCGATAAATCCCGCCCCACCGGTGACGATGTACATATAAAACCTCTCTCGATTCTTCATTTCTTATAGGCACTTGCGCCTAGGCAGGCAAGTCGTGCACATGCGATGGCTGGTGCTTGCCGATACGGCGATGGGCGATCATAATGTGCGCACCGATTCGCGAAAGGACAAACCATGCAGACGACAAACCGGTTCCTTGATGATATGGCAAAAGTCGCCAACAGCGCAGTGTCGACGCTGACCGGCATAAAGGGCGAGATTGAAGCTGTCGTCCGTCAGCAGATGGATCGCTTGCTTGCCGACATGGATTTGGTCCCGAGAGACGAGTTTGACGCCGTCAAGGCAATGGCGGCCAAAGCCCGTAGCGAGCAGGAAAAACTGGAAAAACGGGTTGTCAAACTGGAGGCAGCGCTGGCTAAAAAGGCTGCGCCAAAGACTTCCCCCAAAGCGACAAAGGCCACCGTAAAACCGAAACCGGGGAAAGCCGCTCAATAATCACCAAACGCGTCGATGACTGAAAATAGATCTCTCTGGCATCAACCGAGATGGCAGGTTCGACACGTTACCAGTCCACTTCTGTTACATGGTCAATCGCCCGGCGCGGTGCACCGCTACGCTGTTCGGTTCGCGACGGGTCGATGACCTCCAACCTGCGCCGGTCGCTTCTTTGATCGACCCAGTCAGGATCGCTGGGTTTGCGGCGATGTAATTCGCTCCATACTGGATAGCCTGAACTTCAGACTCGATTTCACGGTCAAGCCAATTTGCCGTCCCGATCAATATCCGGCAGGGAGAACGTCGTCACCGACGCAACGGCGTGTTGGTACATGATGCCGCCACGAGGTCGACCAATCTCACCGGCGTCGTAGATGAATGAAAAAATCTCATCTGCCCGTTCCGCCGGAACGGAAACCGCCAGCGTGTCGACCTCGTCCCAGGCACCGATACTTCCGATCGGCCCGGCACCCCGCCCGCGGCCTGTCGAGACGTTGGCCGAATGGATTTTCATCTCCCGGGATAGGCGTTCAACCAGCCCCGTTCCACTGCCCTGAGGCAGGATGCAGACGATTAATTTGGACGGACCTGCAACCTTCACGGTGTTTCACCCAATTTCTCTTCAGATTTCGACGTCAGTTTCTGCAGTACCTCTTCGGGAACATAAGTAGCCGCCTTCTCCAGCGGCGTCAGGTACATAATGCCCATGCCGGGCGTATCCAGCTCACCAGCAAGATACATCTGCTCGAACACCCGTTCCTGCTGTTCGCTGGAAACGACGACATGAATCACTTCCTTTTCCACATCGACGGCGACGCCGAGAATCCCGAGGCGTTCCCGTATTCCCATACCCTTGGCAAAATTTACCGTCGCTCCCTGCGACCCAGCTGACCGTGCCGCCTGGATAATTTTATCGGCGATGCCCCGTTGCACCACGCAGGTGATCAGGGAGACGTCTGTCAAAACAACAATTTCACGTTTCGTCATGCTGCCTCCTGTTCCGCTTCTGATTTCACCTCGGCGGCGCGTTTGCGTCGAACCCGTGCCTGAACCCATACACCGGTGCCAAGCACGCTAAGGATGGGGCCGACCGACGCCATGGACAAAATTCCGAATCCCTCAATTGCATTGACTGCGTCGCCAAAGCCGAGCCCCATAGCCAATACCAGAGGCACGGTGATCGGTCCCGTCGTCACACCGGCACTGTCCCAGGCAACGTTGACGAACTCCTCGGAAGCCAGATAGGTCATGATCAGTGCAGCCAGATACCCCGGAATCAGGAACCAGCCGATCGGCAGATTGTGGATGATTTTAAGCACCCCAACAGCGATGCCAACCCCGACGCCGAGTGAAACCGCATAAAGCAGCATGCGTTTCTTGAACACACCATTGGTCAGATTTTCGACGGTAATCCCGAGCGCATTCAGCGCCGGTTCGGCCAAAGTTGCACCAAAACCGAGCGCCCAGGCGAAAAACAGGGCGATGCCGATACCCACTTCATAAAGATAAAGAGGGGAGTCTTCAATGTGCTCAAGTCGGGTGAATGCGGCGGGAATAATACCGCCCGACTGCCCGCCGAGCTTGGACAGACCATAGCTCAGACCCAGATTGAAGACGATCATACCGAGTACACAGAGCACCAGTCCGTAAGCGACAATTCCAGCTTCGTGGATTTTCTCGCGCAGCACGACTTTGAGGATCAGCAACAGGAACAGGACGAGCGGCACAATCGCCCGGATGCCACCGACAATTTCGGCGACCGGTGAAATCTCATACCATGCGGCACTGCCTTCTGTCGTTGCCGCAACGGCGGCCTCTAGAATAGCTTCGGGTGTGACCGTCGCCGCAACGAAAAAAGACAAGCCCATAACCCCAAGGACTGGAAACAGGGACGCCAAGGTGACAATTCCAAACCCCGAAAGCGATGACTTCCCGCTACCACCCGCCGACGCAATGCCGATACCAAGGCTCAACACCAACGGTACCGTCACCGGACCCGTGGTCACAGCTCCACTATCCCAGGCCAGACCGAGCGTCTTGGCCAGCTCAACATCGTTCATGGCCCAAAACGTCAGACCGAGTAGTGGGATCACGGTCGCGTAAATGAACGGCTTGAGGCTCCAGCCATTAAGAAACCGCACAGTTCCGAGCACGGCGGCAAGCCCGACCCCCATGCCGACGACCAATACCAATACACCGGCCCACTGATTCAACAGTGCCCAAAGATATGGTGCCCGGGCCGGGTCAACAATTACACCGACCGCCTTCAGAGCACCGATCGCCGGTTCAGCGAAGGTAACACCAATCCCGAGCAAAAAAGTGACACTGAGAACGACTGGCAAGGTCACACGTTTTGGCAACTTGTTGCCAATCTCCTCGCCGAACGGCATCAGGCCCAGCTTGAGTCCTTCCATGAACAGCATCAGGCCAACAATGACGGCGAATAATCCGACCGTGATCACCCAGGAATCGGCGACCACCTGCCTGAGGATTAACAACTGGAACAATATCAGATACGCCGCCAGTGGCACGACGGCCTTTATCTGGTCGGCCAGACGCACACTGATGTAGGGTGCCAACAGGCGGTGGACATTGGTTGGCGTCAGATGGAGGCTTTTCGGGCGATAGGGAACCAAATTCCCCGCCTCGTCATATTGCGCTACGGGCGTCAGGTCACAGTAACTGACTGATAATTGCTCATGGGAAAGTTCACGAGCGAATTCACCGTATCGTATCCGATGTTCCACGCTCCTTCTCCGTGCCATTTCACCCAAGTTTACCGGCAGGGGCACGGTCAGGCGTTGATTTTGATCAATTTAACAATTATACCCTGCCCGCCAAAAACGAGGGCCGGAAACGACAAAGCGCGATCCGGAGCAGGTGATGCTCCTCAAGCTTATCCACAACAAATTTCCGTGACGATTCACTTCTTCCTTGAACCGGTGACTCGGTTCAGGCAGGCTATACCTAGTGGTGGCCCAAAACGGACTCTACAATATTTTGTTAATACCGCTATATGTGGTAGTTTTTACAAATATTGTGATATTTTCGGGAACGGTCTCCATTCAGATCGTTGTTTCGGGGGCCACAGGGAGCCAAAAGGGGGAAGCAGATCATGCAAAACCTGGATTCCACACAAGACTATCGCACAGAAAATCCTCTCGACATTGTTGAGCAGATCGTTGAAATCAACGAATGGATGTTCGACCGGCGTAGCGACCAGGAAATGGCCGTTCAGGTGCCGGGAACCTGGTGCGACTACAGCCTTTATTTCGCCTGGAATGAAGAAATGGAGGCGCTGCACTTCACTTCGGCCTTCGATATGCGAGTCGCCGATGACCAAAAATCGCGCGTGTTCGAACTTCTGGCGCGGGTCAACGACCGCCTGTGGCTCGGCCATTTCTGCATCTGGGACAGCGAAGGCCTGCCGATGTTCCGACATGCCCTGCCCCTTCGTGGTGCCCGCGGTCCGGCGATTGAACAGATGGAAGATCTGGTAGAAACAGCGATCATTGAGTGTGAACGTTTTTATCCGGCTTTTCAGTATGTCATCTGGGGCGGCAAGGATGCTGACGACGCCATTTCTTCGGCGATGATCGACACCGTCGGCGAAGCGTAACCTTATGGACGGTATAATCTTGCTCGCCGGCTGCGGTAAAATGGGCAGCGCCATGCTGGAAGGCTGGCTGGAACGGGGCATTGCCGCGTCCAATGTCTACGCCGTTGAGCCCAATCCCGATACGGCGGCTGCGCTGGAAAAACAGTATGGCATCAATGCCCTCGGCAATGCAGCAGACCTGCCGCCCAACCTCGCTCCCGCGGTTGTCGTGTTTGCCGTCAAACCGCAGATGATGGACGTCGCGGCCCCTGACTACGCGCGGTTTGCCGGGCCGGAAACGGTTTACCTTTCCATAGCCGCTGGCAAAACCATTGACTATTTCGAATCCATTGTCGGTGAGGGTGCCGCCATTGTCCGGGCCATGCCGAACACCCCCGCTGCCGTCCGGCGTGGTATAACGGTCGCCTGTCCCAACGCTGGCGTAACTGATAAACAGCGCCAGTTTTGTGATGCACTACTGCTTGCCGTCGGCGAAGTTGAATGGGTCGATGACGAAGGCCTGATCGATGCAGTCACCGCTCTTTCCGGCGGTGGCCCAGCTTATGTTTTTCTGCTGGCCGAAGTCATGGCCAAGGCGGGACTGGAAGCGGGACTGCCGGAAGCTCTGGCAAAACGCCTCGCCCGTGTCACCGTATCGGGTGCGGGCGAACTGATGCATCAATCAACAGACGAGCCCGAACAGCTTCGCATCAATGTCACCAGCCCGGCCGGTACAACGGCGGAAGCGTTAAGTGTATTGATGGCCGACGACGGTTGGCAGCCGCTGATGACCAGAGCCATCGCCGCCGCCACAGCGCGCTCAAGGGAACTGGCAGGATAGCCTTCGTCCAGCAGATGCTGATACCGGTTGCGCTACCATAAAAATCCCAAGATACTTCGCCCACGCGCATGATCGATGCAGACGGCTGCATTGGTTTGAACTCTGGCGTGTCAGGAACCCGGTACGATGAATTTGTCCATGTCGGGCACGAATAATCAGCCATCAGCATATCCGGCAACGGTCGATTACATCGGCTATCACGCCGCCCGGCGCCCCGACAAGGTCGCCCTGATTAAGAAAGGGCAGGAAACCACTTATGCCGCTTTCCATAGCGATATAGGCAAAATGATCGCGACCCTGCAGGAATTTGGATTAAGGGCCGGGCAAAAAATTGGCATCGAGCACCATTCCCCGGAAGTCGAAGTTTCGAATTTTTATGTTCACTGGCTGGTCGTACTGGCCCTGGAAGCCCTGGATATAATCACCTTATCCTACATTCGGTCTGGCTCCGAAGTTACGCAAAAAATATTGGCGGATATGGACCTGGTGATGCATTTCCCCGGCGGAGAGCTGTCAGGCGTCCGGCGATCACATCTGATGGACATTTCATGGTTAAAGTCAGTACAGGACCGGGAGCCACAATTTCCCCCTAGGGCCGGACTGGGAGATCCTGATACACCACTTCGCATTGTCATGAGTTCCGGCACCACTGGCAGCCCGAAGCAGATAATGCATACCCGGAAAATCCTGCATTTGCGTGCGGATCAGAAACAGTTTCATCACGGATTCAATCGGCATTCGCGTTACTATGTGACCCTGGGGTTTCACATTCAGGCCTATCATCAGGACGCCACCGCCTGCGTTCGCGTTGGCGGCACTTGTGTTTACGCTCCGGGCGAATACAGCGACACCGCTGATAATCTTGTAAAATATGCAATCACGCATGTGACATTCCTGCCAAGCGCCCTTGTGGGCGTACTCGATTGCCTGCCCGAAAATTACACAAAGACACCTAACCTGAGGATCGTCACCATTGGCGCGCCAGTGTCCACCGCAGTTCGTGACCGGGTTTACAGGCTACTCGCCAACGAACTGGCGGAAATCTATTCATCCAACGAAACATCCACCATTTGTGTTATGGACGGAAATGGTTCTGGCACAATTATGCCCGGAGTTTGCGTCAATATCGTGAATGATGAAGACCAGCCTGTCATCGGTGCGCCAGGTCCGGTCAGGGTCAGAACCCCGAGCATGGTCTCCGGTTATTTTGGCAACCCGGACTCAACCCGGCAAAAATTCCAGGATGGCTGGTTCTACCCGGGCGATCTGGCGATCATGCCTGATCAGCATACGCTCAATCTGATTGGCCGGACGGATGATCTGTTGAATGCGGGCGGTGTGAAATTCTCCCCTCAGGCACTGGAAGAGAAATTGCGCGACAATCTGCCAGTCAAGGATGTGTGCCTGACAACAATCGCGGATGAACAGGAAGGCAATCAGGTATGGGTCGTTTTCGTACCTCAGGAACCTGACGATTTTTCGGAAATTTCTGAGGGAATTAAATCGTTGCTGCCAAAGTCGATTGGCAGGTCAACAATCCTTTCTGTTCCGGAAATTCCACGAACGACAACCGGTAAGGTTCAGCGCAATATCCTCAACCGAAACCTTCAGTGTATCAGCGCAAAAAATCGCTGACAGTGATGGTGTCCTTGCGTGGGGCGCGATAAATTGCCTGACAGGTGAAACAAAAAGGTGACGATGATGCGTTGGTCTGTGTTTGTCATTATTCAGTGCCTTATATTACTGGCAATCGGCGGCGTATTTTACATTCATCAGGACAGGGTGATCGCGCTCAAGAAACCCCCGGCATCAATTGCGCAATGGTACAAACCTGAGAACAAGCGTCAGGTATGGTTACACACCATGTTCAAGCTACGCCGTGAAATGCTGGCAGTTGATATTTACGCAAAATCCCGCGACCCGGAAAATCTGGAAAAATGGGTGAACAAGCTGGACACGGATTACCAAAAAATTGCCGAGATGGTTCCGGAATGGCAAAATCGTGTTGATCTTGCCGCTGTCACTGACATCCAGAAAGCCGCCAAGGAAAAGCGTTACGACGACATGACCGGAGCGCTGGAGAATCTGGATAAAAATTGCCAGTCCTGCCACGAGGATTTTCGCGCCATAACCGCGACCATGTACCGTGCACCCGATTTTACAAAGCTCAAGGTCGGCGATACTGCATCCCTGAATGCACATATGCAAACATTGAGCAAACAGGTCAATCAGATCAAGATCGCCTATGTTGATGGCAAGCAGGGCGCTGCACTGGCGGCTTTTCAGGGCCTGAAATCGGACATGAGCCAACTTGGTGCTGTTTGTCTCAACTGTCACAAAAAATCCCCAACACCTTACCCGAGCACAGAAATATCGCAGGCTTTGGATGCTCTGGAACACAGTCTCAAGGCGGGTTCCCTGCGTGACAAAGGCATGGCGTTGGGGACGCTGGCGGTACTGGCCTGTGCCGAGTGCCACGGCACCCACCGTCTTGCTTATGACAGCAGAACACTTTTCACCGAACGAAAGAGCTGGCGCGACCTTTTAAAACACTGATTACAGGATTTTGCGTGTCATTCGCCGCGTTCGCGGTAAACACTGCCTTCAATGCCGTGAAAAAATCCATTGGAGAAGCTGATCGCAGGCAGCAGGGCGTGAAGGTCCTGTTCCAGAACATCCGGTTCGTCCTGACCATCCAGCACCCGGCGGAACCCTTTGGCAATGGCGACCATATCGGTGTCCATTGGTGACATACGAAAGCGATTGATACCCATATCGTTGAGGTCTTGAAGTTCAGCCGCTAATACCCGGCACGACCTGGAAAGGGTCTGAGTTCCATTTACGTTAAGGAATGGCGTGCCGTCCAGTGTATCAACCGCCATACCATCGGGGTCTTCAGCACAGACAAACTGGCAACTGTCTTTTGACAACTCATGGGATCGCGCGTGATAGCACCGGGCCGAAATTGCCAGCGGCAACCGGCCAAAGACTTGTACCTCCAGTTCCGTTCGGTCATCACAACCCGCTGCAATCGCCGATATTGACTCGGCCGGCAGCTCGAACGGCAGGCAGATGCGTTTTGCCCCTCTGGATATCAGGTAATCGCGTGTGCCTTCGTTATAGACGTTGACGAACGGCCCGACGATATGGTCGCGACCATCCAGAAGGGAAACGGCGGAAATGTCATTGGCTTCAATCAAGAACGCGCTGTCCGTCGCGAGTTCCCTGATTATACCGGATTCGCGCGGCGACATGATCAGCGCCAGTGTCGAAAGAACGATTTCCTTACCCGACGATTGCAATCTCTCAATGACGTCCCCGATCACCGGATCAAAAAAGGGTTGGCGTTTGGAGCAGACAACTTCACCAACACAAACTGACTGAACCGGCGCTTCATCTGCGACACGAAAATAAAAATCGCGCCATTTCTCCGGCGACCAGTTGAACATCACCGGTCCCATTGTCAGTTTATTGTCGGGCTCGCTCATCGCCACTCCTTGTCATATGCACCTGCGGTTTCCCGTCCACCTTCACTGAGCTCCATCAGGGCGGACGATTCGACCGGCAGCCCCGCCGACGCCGCATCAACGGCTTTGCGAAAGGCCTGAACAACCTCTGAAACATAAGCCTTGCCACGCTGACGACCTTCGATCTTGAGGGCGCTGACTCCGGCCGCAGCAAGTTCAGGCAACATATCAAGCACGTTCAGCGATGTTGGTTCCTCAAACAAATAGGATGTTACATCGTCGGCCCTGAAGCGTCCCTTGCACAACGTCGGGTACCCGGCGGGTTCGTTATCAGGAAAGGCGTTGATGGTGAAATCACCGAGCTTACTGAAAAGTTTTCCGTCACGATCTTCGTAACGAACGTGGCTGGCCGGTGAACAGACCCCTTCCTTGTTCGGCGATACCCCGGTGATGTAGGACGACAGGGAACACCGCCCTTCGGCCATCACGCAGAGCCCGCCAAAGGCAAAGACCTCTGTTTCAACATCAATATTTTCATTCAATGTCCTGATTTCGGGCAACGTCAAAACACGGGGCAGGACCACCCGCTTCACATCAAATGCCTCAACGTAGAAGCGGATGGATTCGATATTGGATGCGGACGCCTGAACGGACAGATGACGCCGGAGACCGGGATGCGTGCGCATGGCATAATCAATCAACCCGATATCCGCCAGAATAACCGCATCAACGCCGATATCGGCGGCATCATCAACTGCCTGATGCCAGGGGGTCTGATGTCCGGCCTTCGGGTAAGTATTAATCGCCAGCAGGACTTTGACGCCATTTTCCTGAGCGTAGCGCACACCTTCACGAAGTTCCGGACGGCTGAAGTTCAGGCCGGGAAAGTTGCGCGCATTTGTTTCATCACGAAAACCCAGATAGACGCAGTCTGCACCTGCCTCAATGGCAGCTCGAAAGGCCGCCGGGTTGCCCGCCGGACAAACCAGTTCCAGTTTTTTGCTCATGATTTCGCTTTCACCGTGCGCCTGACTTTGCGTGCCATGTCATCAACCCGCTCATTCAGATCACGAAGATCGGCGGACTGGGATTGAAGGCGTCGCGCCGCCGGAGCACGGACAGCAC
Source organism: Rhodospirillales bacterium (assembly GCA_021775105.1). Taxonomy (GTDB): domain Bacteria; phylum Pseudomonadota; class Alphaproteobacteria; order Rhodospirillales; family Casp-alpha2; genus JAJFIJ01. The sequence continues at coordinate 18,815 of JAJFIJ010000263.1, forward strand.
GGGCCAGTGTTTCAAGATCTTTGGCGAACCGGATAAACAGATTTTCCCCGTGGCGGGCCATTCTGCGCGCCGGAGCGGCGACCGGCCCCAATGGCGAAAGTGCATCGGTCAGAATATCGATATCGGCACCATCGACGGCATTGCGCAATGCCAATACTGCTTCGGTATCGCCTTCAATCACCAGTTCACGAGAGAAGAACAGCGCATCACCATCGACCCGGCCTTCGAGCAAGGCGAGCAGCGACAACAATGGGCCACGGATCGCGGCACACACATGTTTTTCCAGTTGGGGCGGTTTTTCGATCGCCAGTAGCGTCGGTTGTTCTGACGACGGGCATAACTCAAAGGCAAAGGGAAGGTCTGTCGGATCGATCAAGAAGACCAGATCGCCAAGTGGACCCAGACGCTCAAACACATCCTTGTGACGCGCTTGCATGGTTCGAATGGCGAGGCCAAGCAACGGCTGCAACCCGGCCAACGGCAGAGGCCGCATGGCAAACCCGGCTAACAGGACCGGTGACAGGGGCGGTGGTTGATTGGAATTGGAAGCAGGCGAAGTCATCTACTGGATGTTGTCCATCAGGTCAGATTTTTGAGTTGAGACTATATGTCCAGAACCTGTAAAATGGCGATGATCTGGATCAATTCCGGATCGTGGATGAGGCAATCTGTTTAATCCGCCTGCTGTTTGTCTTGGCCTCATTGACGGATTGCGCCATGATTCGACTATCTGACCCAGGCATACACGTGACAACAAGGAAATCGAGAAATGGTCAAGAAATCTACCAAACGGCGATCCCCGCATATTCAGGCTCAGGATACGGCGCTTGAACTGGCAACATCCATGGGATGGCGCAATGTCTCAATGGCGGATATTGCGGCAACATCGGGCATTGGTCTCGGGGAACTGCTGCACCTTTATCCCTCCAAATCGGCCGTCATTAGCGGGATTGTGGATCGCATCGACGAGACGATGCTGAATGGCATCCCTGCCGACAGTTTCAAAGAACCCGCCCGTGATCGGTTGTTTGATATCATAATGGCGCGCTTCGACGCGACAGCATCTTATCGCGACGCCCTGATCGCAATTGCCAAAGCAGAGGCTTCGGACCCGGTTCGCAGCTTATGTCATCTGATCCGGTTACGCCGGTCTCTGGTGTTGATGCTGGAAGCCTCCGGATTGTCGACAACCGGACTTCGTGGGCACCTGCGCCTGAAAGGCCTGGCATTGATTTATGCCAATGCCGTTCGTGTCTGGGTCGGAGATGACAGCGCCGATCTGGCAAAGACCATGGCCGCCCTTGATCGTGGGCTCGTCAACGCAGAAAAATTTGCAAATTTTGGAAAATCAAACAGGAATGCAGAAGGCATGAGCGAATCTGCTGCCTGAAAAGGCCAGATTTCAGCCATTCTTTACTTAATCTCGCAGATGCAAAAATATTTTGTGCACTGCAGCATTTTCTATTGACATCATGCACTGATTCCTCCATATTACACTCATGTTGCAGTGCAGCAAATCGCTTCAGGCAGCACTTTTATTTTACCCAACAGGCAGACAGATGCCTTATCTGGAGAACAGTACTATGAGCAAGAACACAAATCCTTTCGCTGCTTTTGACATGAGCAAATTTGCAGCAGATTTCGATCCGTCCAAAATGGTTGCAGAATTCACCAAAATGGCCGGCTCTATGGATTTCAAAGCTGTCGACGTCGACGCTATCATGAAATCGCAGCAGAAAAACCTCGAAGCCCTGACCGCTGCCAACACCGCAGTTGTTGAAGGCGTCAAGGCTGTTGCCGAGCGTCAGAGCGAAATCTTCAAGACCACGCTTGCCGATACGCAGACCGCGATCAGCAAAATGGGCGACATCAAAACCCCGCAGGACGCGGCTACCAAACAGACCGAACTGATGGTAAGCGCGTTTGAAACATCGCTGACCAACATGCGTGAACTGGCCGATATGGTCGCCAAGTCAAACTCTGAAGGTGCGGAAAAAATCAATGCGCGCATCAACGAAAGTCTCGGCGAATTCAAGGCACAGACCCTTAAAGCTAAGAAATAATCTCTCCTCCCTGATTATTTTAAGCTGATCAAGCCGCTTTCCCGAAAAGGAGAGCGGCTTTTTCTTGCCTTGTCCCTCTCCCTATATCAACTTCCCAATAGTTGAAATGGGAGGGTTCAATGGACATCAGTTTCGAAGACTTTCTGAAAGTCGATATCCGGGTTGGCACGGTCGTTCGCGCGGAGCCCTATCCGGATGCCCGCAAACCGGCAATCAAGGTATGGGTCGATTTTGGCTCTGACATTGGTGAGAAAAAAACCTCCGCCCAAATTACCAAATATTACACCCCGGAAATCCTGATCGGACGCCAGGTTGCCGCCGTCATCAATTTTCCCCCCAGACAGATCGGCAAGTTCATGTCGGAAGTCCTGGTCCTCGGATTTCCCGATGGTGACAACGAGGTCGTGCTGTTGGCACCTGATCAGAGAGTCCCCGACGGTGGACGATTGTTCTAGATTTATGTCTTTGAGGTTGTTGCCAATACAGTTCAGCCTTGGTTTTCTCAGATCCACTTAAGCCACTTGAAAAACAGGGCTTCGAATATCCCGAGAACAAGTAGTGCTCCGCAAACAATCCAGAATCCGTCTTTTGATTCCGCCAAAGGCATTCCGCCAACATTGATACCAAAAAGCCCTGTAGCGAAACTCAAGGGGAGTACAATCGCTGCAATGACCGTCAACACGTACATTTTGCGGTTCATGTCGATTGACAGTGCATTGAGCAATTCGTCCTGCAAGATTATTGATCTCTCTCGAATTTCGTCGAGATCTTCAACATATCGGGTTGTTCTGTCTGAGACCTCCCGAATTTGCATTTTATGGTTCTGCTCAAACCAGGGTAATTGTTCCATCTGAATTCGGCCAAGAGCTTCCCTTTGGGGAGCCAAATGGCGACGCAAAATGACCGCCTGATGACGAAGTTCCATCAGCTTCTTGCGGGTCTCTGCCGGACTGCCTTCTGACAGGGATGCCTCAAGGCCATCAATGCCTTCCGTGATATCCTGTATGGCTGGTCCCATTCTTTCCATTAACCGGTCGGTCACCATCACCAAAAAGTCGGCAGACCCAACTGGTCCCCGATTTTCCCTGATACGCTCACCAATATCGCCAATAGCCATAAGGCGGCGTATGCGGACGGAAATAATCAGATGCTCTTCAATCCAGAGCCGCAGACTGACCATATCTTCCGGCAGCGCGCCAGGATTCAGGTTTACGCCACGCAAAACAACAAACAACCCTTTCGGCGTGGAAAAGCAGCGCGGACGGGTTTCTTCCGCCAGTAATGCATTGGCAATTACCGGTTCCACACCACTTTCGTTGAAGATCCAGTCGTGGGTATTTGTACAACTTCGATCAAGATGTACCCAGTTCAACTCTGATCCACCGGACATATCTCTGACCGTATGCCAGTCGATTTCCACACCACCGCCATCACCGTCCAACTTGTAGGCCGCAATCAATCCGTTATCATCAATCATCTTGAAGTTTCTCCAAATCCCAGCACTATCAACCGCTCCGCTCGGATACGTTCTCTAAATTGGCAACCTCAATCTTACCCGCAGTCCGCCGTTCGGCGACGTGTCGAGCTCAATATCTCCGCCGTGGGCACGGATAACGTCTCTGACAATCGTCAATCCCAGACCAACTCCACCAGTCCCCTGATTACGCGACCCCTCAACCCGATAGAACGGGCGGAACACGTCATCGCGCTGATCTTCGGGAATGCCGGGACCATCATCGTCGATCAGCACTTCGGCACAGTCCTGACGCTGGCGCACCCGGACGGATACATACTCGCCAAACCGGGTCGCATTATCAATCAGGTTGGTGATCGTTCGTTTGAAGGCATTGGGGCGAAGCGGCAGGGTAATTTCACCCTCGCCATGCAAATCAATCTGCCCTCCCTTGCGACGGGCCTGCCCGACGACACCTTCGATCAGCCGGGTCAGGTTTGTCGGGGTCGGTTGCTCGCCACCTTCGCCACGGGCAAAGGCCAGGTAGCCTTCCAGCATATGTTCCATATCGGTGACATCGGATTTGAGGTTTTCAGCAGCATCACTGTCGCTCAACATTTCCAGTTCCAGACGCATCCGGGTCAGCGGTGTCCTGAGGTCATGTGAAACACCCGCCAGCATGTCCGTGCGTTGTCTGATCTGGCGCGAGATACGATCCCGCATATCAAGGAATTCCGCTGCCGCCTGGCGGACTTCGGAGGCCCCTTCGGGTTTGAAACTGGAAACCTCGCGGCCCTTGCCAAATTCTCCCGCCGCCTCAGCCAGTCGGCGGATAGGTTTGACCTGATTGCGCATGAAAATCGTTGCAACTGCAAACAGGATTAACGACGTTCCGATCATCCAGAGTACGAACACGTAGGTTGTGCTGGAAAACAGCCGTTTACGGCTGGTCAGAACATGAAGCACCCCATCGGCCAGTTGCACATCGACAATCACATGCCGGTCGAAACTCTCGGAATCAATGCGGAACGGCTTTGAATTCGATTCCGCCAGCGCGCGAATAAGCATACGTTCCATCAATCCGGACCCTTTGTGTTCCAGCGATTTGAGGATGGCACCTTCCCTGAATTCGACACCCAGCCCCATATTGCCCGAGGCAATTTCCAAAGCGATCTTGCGGGAACTGAGCCCGGAATCATGATGCATCAAATTAACAACTGCGCCGATGTCTCCCGCTACACTTCTGGCAAGACGCAAGGTTACCTTGTTCCAGTGGGTTTGATAAAAGATTGCTCCCGACACCAGTTGCAGCAGGATCAACGGCATGACGATGATCAGCAATGATCGCCCGAGCAGACTTTTCGGCAGGTATTTTTTTAGCAGGGAAGCCATGGGCGCCTGTTTTTGTTAATCCGGTCTCAAGACATACCCTTTTCCACGCACAGTCTGCAAATACCGTGGCAGTTTGGGGTCCAGTTCTATTTTACGACGCAGCCGGGTGACTTGCACGTCGACCGCACGTCCGCCTCCGCTGGCACCAGTCATTTCAATCAGATCTTCCCGATTGATGATCTCACCAGGGCGTCGTGCCAGTACCCGTAGAAGGGCAACTTCAATATCTGTCAGACGAACCGGACATCCGGCTTTTGCCAACTCACCTCTTTCGAAATCAAAAACCGCGTCACCCAATCGAATTTCATTCGGCACATCCTCAGGCACCGGGGCACGTTTCAGAATATTGTGCAACCGAAGTAAAAGCTCTCGCGGCTCGAACGGTTTTGCAAGATAGTCATCGGCACCGCGCTCAAGCCCGTCAATACGGTCTTCAGGTTCATCCATGGCCGTCAACATAAGAATGGGAACCATGCTGGTTTGCCTCAGGTCTTCGGCAAAATCCAGTCCCGATTCGCCCGGCATCATCAGGTCAAGAATGATCGCATCAAACTCGATTGTCCCGAGCCGGGACCGCGCATCTGCCGCATCCGGTGCACCCGACACCATAAACCCGTTTTCACTCAAATACTTAACCAGAAGTGCACGAAGGCGATCATCGTCATCGACGACCAGCACATGAGGTGTCTCTGCATCGGTTAGCATTGCTTCTGACGGCTCCCACTCTCAATCAGAAATTTGTCCAGATGATAACACGTCGCCAGATGGTTTGCCTCTAACCCTCGAAAAAAGGTTCAATGCGTTCGCGGTCTTCTTCATTGATGATGTTTCTCAAAATCAGACGAAAGCCATTGATGGCATCTGCCCCGGATTCCGCAAAGGCACCGGCGATACGCCTGCTTTGTGCATCGGTTAGCATTGCTTCCAAAGCCGTCCCTTTTTCGGTTAATGTCATCAAGCGGCGACGGCGGTCACAATCATCCGTCTTCTGCTCGACAAACCCCTCTTCAATCAGCTGGCTGAGAACTCTGGACAGGCTTTGCTTGGTGATTTTCAGTATCGCCAGCAACTGGTTGACGGTGATGCCCGAATTACGCCCGACAAAATAGATAACCCGGTGATGAGCGCGGCCAAACCCGAATTGCGCGAGGATATCATCCGCTTCGCCAGTGAAATCGCGGTAGGCAAAGAACAACAGCTCAATTGCCTGACGCAAAGCCTCATCGTGAGGTGCGGAGCCTGCAGGACCGGGGTCGGATTCATTCATGAATTATATCTACCTGAATAATATGTCAGCAATATTGACATATATGCAAGAGAATGCTACCAAACGCAAGAACAATGATCCTTAACTCTGTTTGACGAAAGAAAATTACAATGGCTGGCCCCTCTTTTGACAACCGTGATGGCCTGATCTGGTACAACGGTGAAATGGTTCCCTGGCGTGACGCCAATGCACACGTTCTCACCCACGGGCTTCACTATGGATCTTCGGTTTTTGAAGGAGAGCGCGCCTACGGCGGCAAGATTTTCAAGCTCCGCCAACATTCTGACCGGTTGATTTTTTCAGGTCGCGAACTGGGCTTTGAAATCCCCTACAGCGTCGATCAAATTGATCAGGCCTGTATTGATGTTCTGGCGGCAAACGATATCGTTGACGGTTATATCCGTCCTGTTGCCTGGCGTGGCAGCGAAATGATGGGCGTGTCGGCCCAGAACAATCGCATAAATCTGGCCATCGCTGCCTGGCCCTGGCCGTCATACTTTTCTCCCGAAGCCCGCATGAAAGGCATTCGGTTGCAGATTTCCAAATGGAAACGACCTTCACCTGAAACAGAACCCGTGCATGCCAAGGCTGCCGGTCTTTACATGATCTGCACCCTTTCCAAACACACTGCCGAGCAGGCGGGTTACGATGACGCCCTGATGTATGATTATCGTGGGCAGATCGCCGAAGCGACGGGCGCGAACATCTTTATGGTTATGGGTGATGGCAAGCTGCACACACCAACACCGGATTGCTTCCTTAACGGAATCACCCGCCAAACCGTGATCGAATTGGCGAATGCACGGGGGATAGAGGTCATCGAACGCGTAATCATGCCTGATGAACTGGCGAATGCGACTGAAGTGTTCCTGACCGGCACTGCCGCGGAAGTCACGCCGGTCGGTGAAATCGGTGACTATAAATTCACGGTTGGTCAGATCAGCCAATGGATGATGGAAGATTACGACAAGGCCGTTGGCAACACCACATCGGCAGCCAGCGCCGCGTAAAAACCCAAAGTCTCTCTAATACTTAATAGGCCGGGGGAGTTCCCCGGCCTTTTTTGCCTGCTGTCGCGGTCCGTTTACAAACACCCGCCTGGGCTTTCCAGTGCGTATTCACACAGACTCTCGACAATGAATTCGTAAGCCTCGTCAACCGTATCTGCATACCTGAACAGATCAAGGTCGCCCGCCGAAACGGTTCCGTGTTTTACCAATGCGTCGAGATTGAGGACATCCCCCCAGAACGACTTGCCATACAGGACGATTGGCATTTTCTTTCCGGTTTTTTGTGTCTGTATCAGCGTCAGCGTTTCAAAAAACTCATCCATCGTGCCAAACCCGCCCGGAAATACGATCAATGCTTTGGCGAGATAAATGAACCAGAATTTACGCATGAAAAAGTAGTGGAACTCAAAGCTCAGTTCGCGGGTGATATAGGGGTTGTCGTGCTGCTCGAAAGGCAACGAGATATTCAGGCCAATATTAATTCCGCCCGCTTCCGAAGCGCCCCGATTGGCTGCTTCCATGATCCCCGGCCCGCCGCCAGTACAGACCAGAAACCGGCGTTTCTGGTCTTCCAATCCTTTTGACCATTCGGTCAGTCGATAGGACAACGTACGGGCATCTTCATAATAACGCGACATTTCCAGATCACGCTCGGCGACCGACACATCCCCCCCATGTTCACGGGCCGCCTCAAGCAGTCTCAAGGCCTCATCTCTCGGCTTTGTCCGCGCAGAACCGAAAAAAACGATGGTATCACTGACATCAAACGCCTCAAACCGGGCTTCCGGCTCCATATATTCTGCCAGAATTCTGATTTCACGCGCATCCGGACTGTTGAGGAAGCGCTCATCCCTGTAGGCTTTTGACGGACCTTTGTGTTCCTCGTCCACGCGGCTACTCCTTCACCTGTCGAACTAGGTACCAGCCTAACCGCGGCGCAGAACTTCCGCCAGCGCATTCAGATCGCTGACGGTTGCGGTAGCATCGGGGAACGGCCCCTTTTCACGATCATCGACCCGACCAATAAATGGAATACCCGTTGCCTCCGCCGCCCGATAATCCGTCATCGCATCACCAACAAACAGGCAATTGGCGGCGGCAAATTCGAAGCGTCGCAGTACTTCATTGACGATGACATCCTTCGCCCGGGGGGAGCCGTAGATACCTTCAAAATAGTGATCCAGCCCCCGCCCTTTGGTGATCCGGCGAAGTTCACCCTCAGGCGTTCCGGACACAACAAAAAACCGGCCCTTATTATAATGTTTATCCAG
>JAJFIJ010000264.1 GCA_021775105.1 Rhodospirillales bacterium
CAAAAAGCGGCACTTTGACAGACCAGAAATAGCGTTCTTCATCACTGCCTACGTGTTCAACCCGTTCGACAGCGGTAACCGTTTTGCTGTTTTCGAATACCGTACGATTGTTTTCCATCAGAACATGAGCAATGTCGGGAGCGAACAGATCCTCTACAGATTTGCCAACGATTTCGTCCAGCGTTTTGCCAAGAGCTTCACAAACTTCGCGGTTGGCATAACGGTAGCGGAAATCAGATCCGACAATATAGACTCTGGCCCCCATGTTTTCGAGAATCGTGTTCATCTGCGCTTCATTACGCTGCAAAATACGTTCAGCATCCTTACGCGCGGTCATGTCATCCTTGATGCTTACAAAGTGAGTGATTTCGCCATTGTCGTCATGAATTGGTGTAATAGTCAGGCTTTCCCAATAGAGCGATCCGTCCTTGCGACGATTCTGCATTTCGCCACGCCAGTTCCCGCCTTCACTGATGTCTGCCCACATCCCGGAATAGATTTCAGGCTCGGTCAAACCCGACGCATAAAATCCTGCATTGCGGCCAATCGCCTCACCTGCCAAAAACCCTGTAAGGTCCGTGAAAGCCTGATTGGCGTAAATAATAGTTCCCTTTTTGTCTGTTATCAGCACCGCAGAATTGGAACCATCGATAGCGGCTCGAAACAACGCATCCGAAAACGGAACAGGATCGACCATTTACTAACCCTCTATGCACATTCATCAATGTCATGATGATTTATATTGTATGCAAGGTAGTCATCTCTAATCGGAGGTGCAACAGATCGCATAGCAAAAATAGAAATAATTCTATTTTACCAACGCGATGAGTTCCCTGAACTCTGGCGTTCCCGCCTTGCCCAACCACTCGAAGACTACCATTTCCGTCGTCACTATTCCGGCTCCGGCAGCGCCAAGCCGATCCAGGCAGGCTTTTTCACTTTCTGCCGTACGCGAAGATGTTGCATCCGTGACGACAAAAATCTGGTATCCTTCTTCCATCAGGTTGACCGCCGTTTGCAGCACGCAGATGTGGGCCTCCATTCCGGCAATCACAGCCTGCTTGCGATCGAGACTGCGAAACCTGCCTGCAAAATCTTCATCTTTCATGCAGGAAAAATGCATTTTCTCCAGCACCGGAACTCCGTCAGTCTGTTTGGCGACCTCTGCAACCGTGGGTCCGAGACCTTTTGAATATTGTTCGGTAACCAGAACAGGAACGTCTAGTCGTTTGGCCGCCTTGATCAGGATTCTGGCATTTTTTATGGTCCGCGCCGGGGCCTGCATCGCCGGAACCAGACGATCCTGCATATCAATAACAATCAGGCATGACTCTTCGGGTTTAATAAGCATTTTTATCCTTGGCACGGTTTCAACGGCACTTTAGCAAGAGTGACAATACCGCAGTTGTACACCACAGTCATTGACTTGTCGGCCATAGCGCCTAATATCCGGCAAATTCTGCCGATTCGCGGTACGATTTGAAAATTGAAGGATCGCGGCCCAATTGCCGCCGAAAGAAACAAATCACTCTATGAGTTTTTCCGATCTCGGATTGAGCGAAGACCTGCTTCGCGCTGTTGCAGATGCTGGTTATTCCGAACCAACCCCTATTCAGGCGCAAGCCATACCGGTTGTGCTTATGGGCCGCGATGTTTTGGGCTGCGCCCAGACCGGCACAGGCAAAACCGCCTCCTTCACCCTGCCAATGATTGAAATACTGGCGTCCGGTCGGGCCAAGGCACGTATGCCCCGCTCTCTTATTTTGGAGCCAACCCGTGAACTGGCCGCCCAGGTTGCTGATAATTTTGTAACCTACGGAAAATATCACCCTAAACTTTCAAAGGCGTTACTGATCGGCGGCGAAAGTATGGCTGAGCAGCTTAAGGTCCTTGATCGTGGTGTAGATGTTCTGATTGCCACGCCGGGACGGTTGCTTGATGTGTTTGAACGCGGACATCTTCTGATGAACGATGTACGTACGCTGGTCATTGACGAAGCGGACCGCATGCTGGATATGGGCTTCATTCCGGATGTCGAGAAAATCGTCTCTCTGCTGTCGCCCATGCGGACCACCCTGTTTTTCTCTGCAACCATGCCGCCGGAAATCAAAAAACTCGCTGATAAATTCCTGAGTAATCCCAAAGAAATTACCGTCTCTCGTCCGGCGACCACTGCGGATACCATTACCCAGGGCCTGTTGATGGTTTCGCACAATGATGGTCGCCGCCCGGGTGGCGGACAAAAAGAAAAGCGCGAAGCCCTGCGTCAATTGATCCGTCACGACGATCCGAAAAATGCATTGATTTTCTGCAACCGAAAACGCGATGTGGATGTCGTCTGGCGATCACTCAATCGCCACGGGTTTGTATCTGAACGCCTGCATGGAGATATGGACCAGAGCACGCGGATGGAAACGCTCGAAAAGTTCAAAAACGGTGACGTTAAATATATGGTCTGTTCCGATGTCGCGGCACGCGGCCTCGACATCCCGGAAATGAGCCATGTCTTCAATTTCGACGTTCCGACCCATGCCGATGATTATGTACACAGAATCGGGCGCACAGGTCGCGCCGGACGTAAAGGGAATGCTTTTACGCTGGCAACACCTGAAGATACTAAATATCTGCTGGCCATCGAAAAAATCATCAAGCAGGCGATTCCCGAAATGAAACTGGACAGCGACGAAATCGCTGAAAAACCTGCGGCTAAGGATGCGGTCGCCGCGCCGGTCGAGAAAAAACCCACACGCCGTCGGCGCACCAGCCGCAAGGAATCTGCAGATGGTTCACAGCAGAAGGCGAAAGCCGATCCGGTACAGGAACAGCCGAAACGTCAGAAACAGGAACGCAAGCCCGACGTATCCCCGGTCGAGGAACCGAAAAAACCGAAACGCCAGACTCGGGCGTCGAAGGCCGATGCCGAACCTCGGGAATCAAACAAACCGCTCAAGGGACTTGGAGACCACGTCCCTGCATTTCTGAAAATCCCGATTTAGTCCAACGCTGACAAAGCTGTTTCAGCAATGTCGGTCAAATGATCCCGGTCGGGGCTGGCTTTGCCAATCACCAGAATTCCATTGATCGTTCCGGTCAGAAAACGGGCCAGCGCACGGGCGTTTTTGGCTGCCGGGATATTTCCCTGCTTCTGTCCACGTTCAATCAGGTGACAGAAAGTATCTTCCATAACGGCGAATCCGATCGCACATCGCTCTGCTGCTTCTTTATCTGTCGGTGCCACTTCACTGGCACAGTTGTTCAAAAAGCATCCCCGCTTTCCCGATGGTGCCAAAATTCGATCAACCGACCGTCCGACCACACTGGCAATTACCTGCTTTGGCGGCGCCTTGAGATCGGCAATCGACCTAATTCGTGCGGTGACGTTGCGTCGATAATGGTCCATGGTCGTCAGGAACAGTTCGTGCTTGGATCCGAAAGAGTCATAAAGTGAGCTTTTAGACAACCCCATGGTCGCTGTCAGATCCGACATTGAGGTGCCCGAATATCCCTGCGACCAGAACACATCCATCGCCCTGTCCAAAACCAACTGACGGTCAAACTCACGGGGGCGAGCCATGCCCAGCTCCTCAGATCAATATCAGTCCAAAATTCTAATAAATTTGGACTGATTAGTCCACAATTCTGAACTTCAAACGATCACCGAAGACAAGGCATCATCCTTAACGAAAGTCGCAGGGACGACCAGAATTTGACGCGACCGGCCTGATTTTCGTAAAAAATCTCTTGAACTCACCACCCATGCCCGACAGCATACTTGAAAATGCCTGAGACCGTTCCACGTGTGCC
>JAJFIJ010000265.1 GCA_021775105.1 Rhodospirillales bacterium
GAAATCTATGCCGACGATGTAAAATGCAGTCATGGGGCAACAACCGGGCAACTGGACGAGACCTCGCTGTTCTATCTGCGCTCGCGCGGCATTCCAGAAGCGTTGGCGCGCAATCTGTTAATCCAGTCGTTCATGGGTGAAGCGCTCGACGAAGTCTCCAATGACGCCGTTCGCGAAGCGATGAGGGACCGTATGATTCACTGGTTGCCTGCACATTGTTACCTATCAGAAGAATGGGTGCAGGAATGAGCAGCGTGTCGAAATTGGTCAATTCTTCCGCCGGTGACAATTCGACGGCCGCCTTCGATGTAGAACGTGTACGCCGGGATTTTCCCATTCTGTCACAGGAAATTTACGGCAAGCCGCTGGTTTTCCTGGATAGCGGGGCAAGTGCACAAAAACCACGTGTGGTTATTGATGCGGTCCGTGAGTGTTATGAAACGTATTATTCCAATGTTCACCGGGGTGCCCATTACCTGAGTCAGCGTTCAACCGACGCCTATGAAGAGGTGCGCACCACCGTTGCCAAATTTATTAACGCTGGATCTGAAGACGAAGTAATTTTCACATCAAGCGTCACCGAATCGCTTAATCTGGTGGCGGCGACCTGGGGTCGAAAATTCCTGAATGCCGGTGACGAAGTGATTGTCACCGAAATGGAACATCACGCCAATATCGTGCCCTGGCAGATGCTCGAGCAGGAAAAAGGCATTGTGCTTAAAGTCGTGCCGATTACTGATCGTGGTGAATTCCTGATTGAAAATTTCGAACGGTTGTTAAGTGACCGCACCAGATTGGTTGCGATTACCGAATGTTCAAATGTGCTGGGCACCATGGTTCCCGTTAAAAAGGTCATTCAGCTTGCCCATGAAAAAGGTGTGCCGGTGCTCCTGGATGGGGCGCAGGGGGTCGTCCACCATGGCGTCGACGTACAGGACCTGGATGTCGATTTCTATGCCTTCACGGGCCATAAGCTTTATGGTCCAAGCGGTGTTGGCGTGCTGTATGGAAAATGGGACATTCTAAATTCGATGCCACCCTATCAGGGCGGCGGCGATATGATTGAACGTGTCAGTTTCAAGGGTACGACCTTCAAGGAACCGCCACATCGGTTTGAAGCGGGAACACCGCCAATTGCTCAGGTGATTGGCCTTGGGGCTGCCATCAAATACGTGTCCGAACTGGGAATGGACCGTATTTCTGCCCATGAACAGGGCCTGCTGGCTTACGCAACCGAACGTTTGAAGACTATTGAAGGTCTCAAGCTCTATGGCGAGGCGGCGGATAAGGCGGCGATCTTTTCATTTGTCGTTGACGGGACGCATCCGTTTGACGTTGCGGCAATTCTTGATCGTGCCGGGGTCGCCGTTCGCGTTGGCCAGCATTGTGCCGAACCGTTAATGGACCGCTTGGGAATAGAAGGGGCTGTACGTGCCTCGTTTGGTCTGTATAACAACCGCGCCGATGTAGATGCGCTGGTGCAGGCTATTGAAAAAGCGAAGGGCATGCTTACATGAGTCTGAGTTCAGACAAGTATGATGAGTTTGTTGAGGCCCTTGAAATCATCGACGATGAGGACATGAGGTTTGAATATATTATCGATGTTGGCAAGAAGGCCAAGAAACAAGAGTTCCTGAAAAGCTGGCAGGTCGATGAGAACTTGATGCATGGCTGTATGTCCCGGGTCTGGATCGTTGATGAACCTGAAAATGACCGCCACTATTTTAGAGGTGACAGTGACGCGATCATCGTCAAGGGCTTGGTTACCATGATGACTGAATCATTCAGCGGCCTGACCGGCGAAGAGCTGTCTGAATTGAATATTGAGCAAGTCCATCGCCTGAATTTGGGAGCACTGACAACCCAGCGTCAGGTTGGCATGCTGGCGATGCTGGAACATTTGAAGAAGTTGGGTATGAAAAATGCCCGTAATGGAGAGTAGATGATGGATTACGGTTTTATGCCGTCCCACGGTGCCCCCGTGGATATACCGGACGATTTCAAGGCGACGGCTGGTGAGCCATTGGCAGACGGCACTCCTGTGGCGTCTGAAGAGCTGGTGATCGAAGCCATGCGGACTGTGTATGACCCTGAAATTCCGGTCAATATCTATGATCTCGGCTTGATCATAAATCTGGAGATTTCTGACAAAGGGAATGTTGATGTCGATATGACCCTGACGGCGCCGGGTTGTCCGGTTGCCGGTGAATTGCCTGGCTGGGTCGCGGATGCCATCGCCAAGGTAGTCGGCACAGGCGAAATTGTTGTGGCTCTGGTCTGGGACCCGCCCTGGACACCGGAACTGATGACTGAAGATGCCAAACTTGCGCTCGGCATGTTCTAAGATTATTTAAGATGTAACAAGGCTGGATAGATACATCATGAATGCTCCTCAACTGGTTACCATTTCGGACAATGCCGCTGACCGTATCAAATCGCTGATGGCTAGTAGCGGCAAACCTGTCGCCGGGCTGCGCGTGGGTGTCAGTTCGCGGGGTTGTTCCGGACTATCGTACGTCTTTGAGTACGCCGAAGAAAAAAAGAAGCTGGAAGAAGAAGTCGCGACCAAAGGTGTCCGGCTGTTTATCGATTCCGCTGCCATCATGTTCCTGATTGGCAGTGAAATGGATTATATTGAGGATAAACTGGAAAGCCGATTTGTTTTCAACAATCCAAACGCCAAGAACGTCTGCGGGTGCGGCGAAAGTTTCTCAGTCTGATGCCACGCTAATCCCGGAGCTTCCCAGTTGCCAAAAATGACCTTCATAATTTCCGATGGCACTCGCCATGAGGTGGAAACATCGGAAGGCGACAGTGTTATGGAAATCGCCCAGCAAAACGGTATCGACATCGAAGGCGCCTGTGAAGGTTCCATGGCGTGCTCAACCTGCCACGTCATTGTCGACCCCGACTGGTTTCCCAAACTGGAACCAGCTTCGGAAGAAGAGGAAGATATCCTTGATCTTGCTTATGGACTGACCAGCCGGTCACGACTTGGATGCCAGATTACCATAACCAGAGAACTTGATGGTCTGGTTGTCGCTCTGCCATCACATACCGCCAATATGCAGGGGGTTTAGACCTTACTGCTTTTCGTCACCCTAGATGCCTCATCAGGCCAACGCAGGCACCCTTGGCAAGGGGAAGGACCATCAACATCAATATCAGAGCCATAGGTGGCCACAGGGACATTTGCATCCAGGTTGGGGGCGCATACGCCCGTTCCGTATAGAGCACTAGAGCGGTTCCGATTTATTCTGACGCATATCCATCAGCAGCAAAGAAGTTGCGACATTCTTCGGGCTTGAACAGATCGCAGACTGTTCCGGCAGCTTTCCAAAGCTCATCCAGGGTTCGGGGTTTCAAGCGCTTCA
>JAJFIJ010000266.1 GCA_021775105.1 Rhodospirillales bacterium
CATTTCCATGAAGGTACGGACATCCGGGCTGCCGAGCAGGGTCCAGCGCTGCTCCCCGGTCGGCAGCACCAGAACATCCTGCTCGCGGCCCAGAATGCGCTTCAGCACCGCCAAGCCGCGCCCGCAATCGCAGGGCTCTGCCATTTCCGCATGATCGCCGACTTCATAGCGGATTAGCGGCATGGCGTAGTTGTGCAAGGTCGTGACCACAACCCGGCCGATCTCCCCGGTCTTGCAGGGCTGGTCGTCGTTATTCAGAACCTCCAGATAAACGCCTTCGCTCTGAATGTGATAGTGATCATGGATCGGGCATTGCAGCGCCATGTAGCCGATTTCACGGCTGGTATACATGTCATGCAACGGCACATCCCAGGCCTCACGGCAGAAGTCCCGAAGCAGCTCGCCGCACATTTCACCATGCACCTGAATTTCCTTGAGGTTCGGAAAGGTGATGTTGTTTTCGATGCAGTAGGGAGCCAGGCGTTTGATGATGTTGGGCAGGCTGAGGATGTGTTCCGGCTGGTTCCTTGCAATCCATTCGGCGATGTCGGGGATCGGCGTGTTGACGTTCAGGCTGATCGATGGGCCGGTTCTGAAAACACCGTCCCATGAGCCCCAGAATTCGTGATCTGCGCCATCGGGATAAAGCGCAAAATCCTTTTCTGACGAGCGAATTGCCGCCAGCTTGCCCTTGGTCTGGCGGTTGTGCCAGATGTGGTCACGCGCTGTAAACGCTGACCAGTGTTCGAGCGCGCGACTGGTACGCACCACGCGAACCGGACGGCCGGTTGTGCCGGATGTATAAATCGGATCAAGGCTGCCGTGATCTCGGGGGATGTTGCGACTGAGCAGATCATCTCCCAGCCGGTTAACGGTGTCGCGGGTCAGCACCGGCAATTCAAGCCAGCGCCCGGCGGCAAGTGAGGCTGTGTCAAACGGGTTAACATGGCCCAGCGTTTCCGCGTAATGAGAAACCGACTGCTGGGCATGGGCCAGCAACCGCGACATCAGTTTGATCTGGTAAGCGCCGATATCTTCGGGGTCCCACCATTGCGACTGCTCAAGCGCGCGCAGGATTTTCTGGACGGCAGCAGCTTTGACCGAGCGCGGTTTCTGGCGCAACCGTTTCTTCCAGACCGGGTCGGAATTTCCCTTGACCATCGTTATTCGCCACTCTGCATTACCCCGCGAATGTTATCACCCGCCGGGTCCGGATTGACAATGCCGGGGTCCAGTTTCCTGAAAACAGCCGGTCCACGGCGCAAAAGGGTTGCCGCCGATGGGCAATTGGTAAAAGCTTCGGAAAAATCCGGAGCGCTGATTTATGTCTGATAGCCCCAAGCAGAATGTTCTGTTTATTACTGCCGACCAATGGCGCGGCGATTGCCTGTCGGCGCTTGATCACCCTTGCGTCAGGACGCCCAATATTGACGCTCTGATTGCCGACTCCGTGCTGTTCAGAAATCACTATTCCGTTTGTGTACCCTGCGGCCCGGCGCGTGCCAGTCTGCTGACCGGCATGTATGTTCAGAACCACCGCTCGGCGACCAACGGTACGCCGCTTGATTCGCGCCATTCCAACATCGCCCTCGAAGCCCGCAGGATGGGTTACGATCCGGTGTTGTTCGGTTATACGGATACCGCTCTCGATCCCAGAGACACGCCGGAAAATATTCTTCACAAATACGGATATGAAGGCGTGCTTCCGGGCTTCAGAAATGAAGTCTTGATGATGGAGAGCAATCCGGCTCCCTGGCTCGACGACCTTCGCGTGAAGGGATACGAGATTCCTGAAAATATCCAGGACCTTTTTGCACCGATTGAGGGGTATCCGGATGCGGATGGCAAAGGGTTGTGTTATCCGCCGACGCTCTTTTCCGCCGAAGATTCGCAGACCGCATTTTTGACGCGAAAACTCATCGATCATCTTGGAGATCGTAATGACGGCTGGTTTGCGCATATTTCGTATCTGCGCCCGCACCCGCCGTTCACCGCGCCCGAACCCTACAATTCCATGTATGATGCCGATCAGGTGCCGATGCCTGAGCGGGCCGGGTCTGTTGACGAACAGGCCAGCCAGCATCCGTGGATGGATGCCTCCATACACCAACCGACAAGCTGGTATGTCCAGTGGATGTACGAGGCGCTGGATTCAGAGACCTACGATCGGGACATGCGTCAGGTCCGGGCGGCCTACTATGGTCTGGTCAGTAAAATCGATACCTATGTCGGAAAGCTGATTGATCACCTGAAAGCGACCGGTGCCTGGGACAATACGCTGATTGTGCTGACATCCGATCACGGCGAAATGCTCGGCGACCGGTATATGTTCGGCAAGCGCGGTTATGCCGATACCAGTTATCATATCCCGCTGATCATCCGTGATCCGGGCTCCGGGGCGAACGCAACGCGAGGCCGGATTGTTGAGCAGATGACGGAATCAGTTGATGTCATGCCGAGCATCCTGGACTGGCTTGATCTTGATATTCCGCGCCAGTGCGACGGCAAGTCCTTGATCGGGTTCTGGACCGGCAACGATCCCCTGGACTGGCGTCAGGAAGTTCACTGGGAATATGATTTCAGGGACGTCGAAACCCCGCGCCTTGAAAATTTACTTGGTCTGGAGTCGGATGAATGTTCGCTGAATGTGATTCGTGACGGGCGTTTCAAATACGTTCACTTTGCCGCCCTGAAACCGCTTCTGTTTGATTTGCAAAACGACCCGCATGAACGGGTGAACCTTGCTGACGATCCGGCCTATGGTGCTGAACTGGTTAAATATGCACAAAAAATGCTGTCGTGGCGGATGTGTAATGACGAACGCACACTAAGCAACATCAAGGTTACGCGACACGGAGTGTTCTAGGGAGACTGAGTGGTCTAGGGCCCTGACCCCAGGGCAGCAGCCCGGCGGTGGCTGCGTCGAAAGCGGTCGGATCATCAAGGCTTCGGGTCAGAATCAGCGCACCTTCCAGCGTCGCAACCGTCAGAATGGCCCAGTTGAGCGAAGACCTGATCCAGCTCTCGGGTTCAACCTCTCCCGAAGACATGCAGGACTGGGTCCGCTGCCATCGCCAGATTAGCTGATGGCACAGATATGCCCCACTGAAATTTGCCCGTTACGTCATACTATTGTAAGTATGGGCGCATATTTTTGAAGATGATGTGACTTGCAGAAAGACCACACTGTAACATTATTTTGAGGTGCCAAGATGGAAAATGACAACCTTTACCGGGTTCTGATCGTCGATGATGATGAGATGACACGGGATCTCCTGAAATCCCTGTTGCCGGGTCTGGGCGCAGAAGTCGTTGGTGAGGCGGTAAATGGTGAAGAGGCCATTGAGGTCTTCAATCAGTGCAACCCTGACATAACCTTTCTTGATGTCCGGATGCCGGTTATGGATGGCGTCGAGGCGTTAAAGGGCATTATCGGCAAAGACCCGGACGCTATTGTCGTCATGTTGACCGCGATCAGCGATATCGAGGTTGCAGAAACCTGCATGGAAGCCGGGGCACGGAATTACATCAGGAAAGGTGCCGCCGCTGCCGTTTTGAGAATCATGCTGCAATCGGGACTGGATCTGATCAGGACTGACTGAACCGGGTTCGTTCATTGAGGTTACCTGTCCCACACCGGCAAAGTTTGTATTCATACGGAATCAACAACACGTTCACAGTATTGCAATAACAGAGGTCTAGATTTCACCCGTCGTGTGGCTCATGGAGGGATCGCACGGCGTAATACTTTTGTTCGGGGTACATCTAATGACAAATGACAAATCTTGCCGGGTGCTTGTTGTCGATGATGACAAGCTGGTCAACGGCGACTGAACGTAGCGGCGGCGATCATCATCAGCAATGAGTTGGCATTGGTGGATGCGGCTATCCGCCACTCCTTTCGATGCGTTCGCGCATGCACAATAATCAATGCTGCATTGCGGTATGAATAATTGTGCGCCGTGCTTTTGGCGCGCATAGTCCGGATGTCGAACACCACTGTTCAGGTCTCATAACAAGGACAACAAGATGAGCACGTATACACATACCCCTTCGCCGTTCCATTTTCATTTCAATATTGGCAGTTTCTTCGAAACGATCGCCGACATTCTCGCCAGTTTCAGCCGTGCCCGCGCCGCCGAACAGATGTTCACAACCCTGCACGCCATGAGCGAGGAAGAACTCGCCCGCCGTAACCTCAGCCGTGATGACATCACCGCCATCGTCGTTCGTGTCCTCGATGGAGGACGTGCGGCGAGTTAATTTTAGGGGAGTAGGGGCGCCAGCACGTTCTGGCAAAATACCTGAACGCTTTCGCCCCCGCCTCCGCGTTGCAGGCAAGAAAGATACCCAACCACGCATTGCGTCTGCACTATATACTTTTGAAGCCGGATCGTGGGAAAACGATCTCCGATTGATCGTGCTATATTTGGTTTTTCCGCCTAAAACTTTATGATCATAATTCTCACCAACGCCAATGGAATTTGCCCATTGGCGATGTCTTTGTTTTTTTGGAATGTCAGGAACCTCTCATGATTGAAGAGCCGCCGCTTCTTACCTTGCGCCGTAATTTCGCCCGTCCGACACAGCAGCAGGTCGATGCGTTCAGGGGCGTGCAAACGGGATTTGTGGTCGATGCCATGAAAGGAAGAGGCGCTCTGGATGGTCGCATCAAGCCGTGTCGGGAGGATCAGGCCATTTTTTGTGGTGTTGCGGTAACCTGTCACGCCGGGCCGGCCGACATTCTGGCGCCATTTTCGGCGATCGAAATTTCCGGTCCCGGTGATATTGTTGTTGTTGCGACAGATGGCTATCAGGCGACGGCGGTTGCCGGCGACCGGATGTTGGGGATCGCTAAAAACCGTGGCGTTGCCGGGTTTGTTACGGATGGCTATGTGCGCGATGTCACCGGGATTCGTGAGGTCGGCCTGCCGTGTTTCTGTACGGGAGTTACCCCCAATTCACCTGTATGCAACGGCCCCGGAACGGTTGGTCAGCGGATCGTGCTTGGCGGCGCGACGGTTGATTCCGGAGATATTATCATAGGCGATCTTGACGGGGTTGTTGTTGTGCCGTTTGCGATCATCGACGAGGTGATCGCCAGTCTGGAAATTGTCTGTGCGCTGGAAAAGGAACTGGATGCCAAGGTTCTCGACGGATTGACGACGCCTGACTTTATCAAGGAGATTTTTGCCGGCGACCGGATCAAGGAAATCGATTAGTCGATATTTTTGCAAGTGGTCAGGTGATTGTCGGCTTTCAGCAAAATCCGGCCCGGAGAAGCCATGATCGCCGTCATCCGGGGGCAACAGATTTCGACCTGAAGCGTCGCCGGATTGGCTGTTGGTCTGGCCGAGACAGACCTGAAATCATCACCGGAGGTTCAAACAAATGAAACAGAAATTTTGTGTGACCGTGCTGGGGTCGGGTGCAATGGGGTGTTTCTACGGGGCGATGCTCCAGCAGGCGGGGTGTGATGTTCTGCTGCTGGATATTTGGCGTGAACATATCGACAGGCTGAACGGAGACGGCCTGACCCTGATTGAGCCCGATGGCAGCAGCAACTTGATTCCCGTGCACGCCTCACTGGCGGACAGGGGCAGCTTGCGACCGGCCGATCTGGTCATTGTTTTTGTCGATACAAATGCCCTGGATGGCGTTTTGCCATTGATCAAACCGTTACTGGCAGCGGACGGATATGTGCTGACCCTGCAAAATGGTGTCGGAAACCTGGAAAAACTGATCGCGGCCCTGGGGCACGACAGGGTCATCGCCGGCACCTCCATGAACAGCTGCGAATTACTTGGCCCCGGCCACGTGCGCCATGTCATCCATGGAGCGACGATTGTCGGAGAGCCCGGCGGCACAGAAGTCTCCGACCGGGTCCTCAAACTTGGAGATTTTCTGACGCAGGTGGATACCAAGTTCGAGAAAGTCGCCGACATCGTCCCGCATATCTGGAGCAAACTGATCATCAATTGCGCGGTCAACCCGCTTTGCGCCCTGACCGGGCTTTTACCCGGAGACCTGCAGGACGTTCCCCAAACCCGGCTGCTACAGGAAAAAATCGTCGCAGAAATTGTCGCCTTGTGTGAAAAAAAGAACATCAGCTTGCCTGACTCCGATCCGATTGGCGAAGTCTGGCGCAAATCCAGAGGCGGCAACAACAAACCGTCCATGGTTCAACACCTGGAACGCGGACGCAAAACGGAAATCGACGCCCTGAACGGCGCGGTGACAAGAATGGCTGCGGAACTGGGTATTGCCACCCCTGTCAATGAAATCATCACAGGATTAATCAAGGGGCTGGAAGCGGGCGGCGGCATTGATATACCCCGATCCTAGAGCGGTGGGGGGTGGTTGAGACAAGTCATACGGTCCGGGGGCTACCCCGGAGAACAGATGGCCAGCGGGGAAGCAGGGTGAAGTGAGAAGCTAAATAGATTGTCTTCGGAATTCCTGACGCTTTTTTCAAACCAGATAGATGCCTAACTCGTGAAAGTAGTTCGGTCCAGGAATTGAGGAATCTCCAATAACTCTCCATGGTCATTCCCCGCTAACCCTGTCGGTTCAGATTTTTCTTCCGGTTCGTTTTCCCTGACAGAATGGATAGGTTTGGGTGGACTTGGATTCCATGCTCTTAGGTGTTGTCCCAAAAACTCGTAGAATTGCGGAACCATCGTTTCAATGTCTTCGATTACAGTTTTGCGGCCATTGAACCTGCGTGCACTTTTGCTCATGGTGGTAATTTCGAATGATCTGATTTCGCGATCAGGTTCATTTTCGTAAGCGGCCTCAGGTCTTTCGTGGAGCTCATTAAGAGAGAAATAGGAGGTTCCGGATTTTGCAACCCAGCTCAACCCGATTTGGATGCCTTCTTCTTCGATGTCCTTCAGTTGTCTTAACAACCAGTTCAAACGCGCCTTTGAACTTTGTCTGTCCTTGGGTGCACCCAGTTTCATGGATATCCGGATGCAACGTGCGCGCAAATCTGCTGCCAACGTAATATCGGAGGCAGCGTTGGGCACTGTCACGATATCAGTCAGAGCGCATGTTTCGCACAATTCATCAACTGTATTTTTTAATCTGCTTTCCGGGTCATTTATGTGACCACGCAGCAACTTCAATTCAACATTGACACCAATGCGTCGACTCATTTGTAAAACAAGATCGCGAACTTCCTGATGCCAAGCCGATGCGACTATGGTTGCGATATCCGATTTCGGAATTTTGCCGCCAGCCTGAATACGCTCAATGGCCGTATTCCATTCTGTTGGCATTGTTGTGTAACCGTTGATCCCGGCAGATGGATGAGAGAAAAAACGAACAAATTCTCGAACCAAAAAGGCTTGTTCGCCGCCCGCTATTGCTTCCTTCTCATGCATCAATACCGCTTCCGTCAGGATTGAAGTCCACGAGAAATGGAATAACGAAACTTTTCGCAGGTTTGCCTTGGATACCTTTAATGGGGGGTGAGTGGGTAATGTCGCAAAATCATTTGATATCGTGATGACGGCGTCTACACCGTTATCACGCGCCAGTTTCAGGTATCGTTCTACCTGATCAGCATCCAACCGATTGGTCCCGATCTTTGACTCGATGAATGCGGACCATTTCTTGTTTTTTGACACAATTTCCAGAAGTCCGTCCGGGCGATCTTTTTTGCCATTTCCGGATTCTGAATTGAATACGACTTCGGTGTAGGTGTTTACGACAGAACGACTACCAACCTTTTGCCCGATTTGGGAAAGTAAAACATTGGCGAAAGGCGGTACGGCAGACAGCACAGACAAAAGTATTGATGTGGCCCGTTGCTCTTTGTTGCTTTCGGATAAGGCTGGGAATAGTCGCGCGGGTTCACCCGACTTTAGATATGAAGGCCGATCCATAGGTTTTCCCCTAAGCTAAGTTGTTCCCTTGCTCTCTACTATCTTTAAGATAGCATTGAGTTTAATATTCGTCTATGCGTGTATTCTTGGAGGGGTAATCAATAAGAAAAAACCGAAGAGAAAATTCGTTTACTTCAATAAATCAAATTTGTTTGCCTAAATTGTTAATAGCAGGAACTTTGAATTATGACTGGGATGGAAGATCTTCTGTTTTGGGATTGGTATCCGATCAATTTTGATCGATTTATCGGCATTGCAGCGATAATAATTGCATTTGGAACGGTAGTAATAAATATTTTCCTTCACTACGAAAAGCGTAATTATGAGAGTCTCAAAGATCAGAAAACACACTCAGAGTTCATCTCCAGACTGGAGTCACCGGAACGCTTTCCACGATACCTAATCTGGTTACAGAACTGTCTCAACAAAGTTAATTCTTACTTTGGCCCTCAAAAAATTTCGTGGAGGGCGCTCGGCGGCTGTGTTCCAATCTGCATGTCCTACAGTTTGCTGTTCTTTCTGATGTCATGGATGTTTGACGGAGACGTTTCGCTTACGCAATCCCCATTTTTACCGGAAACAGATATCATATGTTTGAGTGATAACTTATGCCTAAATAGAGTTGTTTATGTTGTGTGTTGTGTTTTTATTTGGTTTACAGTCAAAGATTATGCGAAAACATACGCAAATTATTTAACAATAAAAAATATCTCCAAATTCGGAATGCGGGAGAAAATATCTACAACTACACATGCCGCAACGGCTGTTTTTTTGTTTGTCTTCGCCGCAACCACAGTATTATTTCCGGCCAAATCATCCATATTTAATAATTTTATTTTGGCCTGTGCAGGGGCAGCTTTAGTCGTGACTGTTGGAACATTGACAGCATTCATATCAGTAATTGTGCGACCAATAGCCGTGCGGCTAATTGGTAAAGGGACCCTGTTTGCCTGCCTTGGTGTGCTCACCACTATCATAGCCACTGTAATGTCAATTTCAGTAGCAACGGCTGTCGCTAGTTTTGGTGTTACTGCTGACTCAATTGGTGCTGTGTTTCTCATTCTGATCGCTGGCGGAACCGGGGTGGTGTTTGCATTGGGGAACTCAGATGCCGGTTCTCATAATGCCATAGGCGTTACTGTTGGAGGGGCTTCTGTTGCCTTAGCAATCACTTTGTTCGACATTCTGGCATTCAAAGTCGGCGCCGCAGTCCTTTTGTTGTTTTTGTTTATTTTGCCATTCTTCAATGCTTTGTTTGATTGGGGAACATGGGCAGCTAGTCGATTTTTTGGTGAAGAACTCTTGGCTCGAAAAAACCAAGAATGCAGATGGGCTCTCTTTTATTCATTCATAGATTTGCTTGCCGCAATTCTCCTGTTCGCCGGACTTGTTGCCACATTGTCCTTTGTCGTATCCATATTTAATGTGGCAATATCAGAGCTTCAGGGGCCTGAGTATGCATTCACAATTAATGAAACTATAAATAGAACAGCTGAAGACCCGTGGGGCGCGAGTGGAATATGGATAACGCTCATGTTGCTTTCAACATTTTTCCCAACGTTTTTCCATATTACTGGTGCCTTTCAGGCCGCTCGCTACTATGGACTCACTAACACAAGCCATAAGCTCGCAGATATATTAAGGAAAGATACCATCGAAGAATTCGAGACTAGGAAAGTATCGAGATTCTTCTCGGGCCTTGGCACGGTAGCAGTTTTTATGACTATCGGACTAGGTTTTTTATTTTTCGGGGTGATCGCGGCCTTTGGGGTACACATCCCAAAGTTGACACAATATGTTGCCAAGCTGGTACTCCTTTGAGAGCCTCCATAACAAGAAGATAGCTTGGTTGAACATAGTAAAACAGTCGATCTAATCCTGTGTTTCCCTGGCGGCCTTATGGCTGCTTCACAAAGAACCGCTATCCAAGCCTGACGTTCCTCGTATCGCATTCATAATCCTTGACATTTCCACTAAAATATGACTATATTCTCTATATAGGTTTATTGACTGAAAGCGCGGTGGGCGGATTTTATAGGTTGCCGTAGATAACCGGATCAAGTTCAGTCAGGGGTGGCCAGATAGCCTATTCAGGACAGGGGAGTAAAACAGCTCATTGTGCGGCAATTTTTCCGGAAAAACAGAACTTCATGAGGATTTATGGGAATTCTGGCGGGGTTTTTCGGGGAAAACAGGCCTGAAATGCCTATCAATCGCCATGCGGGATGGGAAATCCCCATGCGATCTGAGGCGGCAGGTTGAGGCGTAAATATGGGGATGGAAATGGGGTTTTGGCAGAATAATATGGGGGTAACTGGGGGTAAAGTGGGGGTTTTGCAGCTGTTGCGGACAAGCAGAAGGGCAGAAATCCGGGCGTTTTCGGGTCTGCGGGTTGGCTGCGTGAAAAAATGTGGGGTTTTATGGGGGTAAATGAGGGTTTTCTGAAAAGCCGGGGGGCGCTGCGCTCGTCGGGTGGCGGGTGATGTTGAACTTCGACGCTGGAAAGCACCGGGGAAACCGGATATGAATGCGGCGCAAATCCGGCGGGTTGGTGATGGTTTCAGAGTGGCGGTGGTTTAAGGAGAGTTGAGTTGTTACAGAACGAAAAACTGGTTCTCGCCCTGCCCAAGGGGCGCATTCTCAAGGAAGTCATGCCGATGGTCCGCCGCGCCGGGATCGAGCCCGAAGCGGCGTTTGATGATAACAGCGCGCGCCAGCTCCGCTTCACCACCAATATCGAAAACCTCGACATCATCCGCGTGCGCTCGTTTGATGTGGCGACCTTCGTTGCCTTCGGTGCGGCGCATCTGGGGGTGGCCGGAAACGATGTGCTGATGGAGTTCGATTATCCGGAACTTTACGCGCCGCTTGATCTCGATATCGCGCACTGCCGGATCTCCGTTGCCGAACCGGCAGACATGGTTGGCACCGACGATCCGTCGACCTGGAGTTCGGTCCGGGTTGCGACAAAATACCCGGAACTGACGCGCCGGCATTTTGCCGCCCGTGGCGTTCAGGCCGAATGTATCAAGCTGAGTGGGGCCATGGAACTGGCCCCGCAGCTTGGCCTGTGTCGGCGGATTGTCGATCTGGTCTCGTCCGGTGCGACGCTGGAGGCCAACGGCCTGGTCGAGATCGAGCAGATTTGCCAGATCACCTCGCGGCTGACCGTTAACCGCGCCGCCTGGAAAACCCGCCCCGATGAAATCGGCGGCTGGATCGAACGCTTCAGGGAGGCCGTTGATGCCGTTGCGGCTTGATATTACCGACGCCGATTTCGAGGCCGCGTTCACCCGCCTGCTCGGCATGAAGCGCGAATCCGATCCCGACCTGAATGAGGCGGTGGCTGCGATTATCGCCGATGTCCGGGCCCGCGGTGATGCGGCGCTGATCGAGATGACGGCGCGGTTTGACCGCTTCGAGGTCGATGCCGAAACGCTCAGGATCAACGATGCGGAAATCAACGCGGGCTTTGAGACCTGCGCCGACGACACCCTTTCTGCCCTGTCCGAAGCGCACAAACGGATCACTGATTTCCATCAGCGCCAGGTGCCGGAAGATCTTCGTTACGTTGATGATGCCGGCGTATCGCTGGGTTATAAATGGACCGCTGTTGAAGCCGCCGGGCTCTATGTTCCGGGCGGGCTGGCGGCCTATCCGTCATCGCTGCTGATGAATGCCATTCCGGCCCGTGTCGCCGGGGTTGAGCGGGTGACGATGTGTGTGCCGACGCCGGATGGCAGCCTCAACCCGCTGGTCCTGGCGGCGGCGAAAATCTGCGGGATAAACGAAATGTACCGGATCGGCGGGGCGCAGGCCGTCGCCGCCATGGCGTATGGTACGCAGACAATTAATGCCGTCTACAAGATTGTCGGCCCCGGCAATGCGTTCGTCGCCGCCGCCAAACGCCAGGTTTACGGTCAAGTCGGGATCGACAGTATCGCCGGGCCTTCGGAAATTCTGGTGGTCGCCGATGCGGCCAACGACCCGGCCTGGATTGCCGCCGACCTGTTGTCGCAGGCCGAACATGACCCGGTCGCCCAAGCCATTCTGATCACCGATGATCCGGAATTTGCCAGCGCCGTCGAAGCGGCGATTGACGGACATTTGCGGGGTCTCGCCAAGGCCGATATTGCCAGTGCCAGCTGGCGCGATTTCGGTGCGATCATCGTTCTGGAGTCGCTTGAACAAGCGGTGGCGCTGGTTGATGCACTGGCACCGGAACACCTCGAACTGGCGACCGACAACGCCGAAGACATGGCGGCGCGGATCAGGAATGCCGGCGCGATCTTTATCGGCCGGCATACGCCGGAAGCCATCGGCGATTATATTGCCGGACCCAACCACGTGTTGCCGACGGCGCGCTCGGCGCGGTTTTCGTCGGGGCTTGGCGTTCTCGATTTCATGAAGCGGACATCGCTGATCCAGTGCGACAGCGCCAGCCTCGGGCGGATCGGTCCCGATGCGGTGACGCTGGCCCGTGCCGAAGGGCTGGACGCGCATGCGCTTTCGGTGTCCATTCGCCTGAACTGAGTACTACGCGATTGTCGCGTCAAAGAGAGGCCCGCCGTGTCCGATAACGAACGCATCGCCCATATTTTTCTCGATGACGGACCGGTCGTCCGGCGCAGTCCGCAGGTCGAACATGAACGTCAGGTGGCGATCTTCGATCTGCTGGAAGACAACAGTTTCGAGCTCAATGAAAATCCGGCCGGTCCCTACGATCTGCATCTCAGTGTGGTCGACAACCGGCTGATCTTTGATATCCGCGATACGACGGATAACGGCGTGCTGAAGTTCTCCCTGCCGGGCAAGACGTTCCGTCGGGTGGTGCGTGATTATTTCATGGTCTGCGAGAGTTATTTCGAAGCCATCAAGACCAAAACGCCGTCGCAGATTGAAGCCATCGACATGGGCCGGCGGGGGTTGCATGACGAAGGTGCCGAGATCCTGAGCGAACGGCTGGCCGATCAGGTCAGTGTCGACAAACAGACGGCCCGGCGTCTGTTCACCCTTGTTTGCGTCCTGCATATCAGGGGCTAGGGCAGATGGTTTGGCGGGGGCACATACATGAGTGATTTGCCGTCAGCCGTGCTGTTCTGCTGCACCATGAATTCCGTGCGCTCGCCAATGGCTGAATCGATCCTCAAGTTCCTGCACGGGCATCGCATCTATGTTGACTCGGTCGGTGTCAGGAGTCTTGATGTCGACGGGTTTGCCGTCGCCGTGATGGATGAGATCGGTATTGACCTTGCCCGCCACAACGCCAAAACCTTCGACGATCTGGAAGACGATTATTACGATCTGATTATTCCCCTGTCACCGGAAGCCCAGCACCGCGCGGTTGAGCTGACCCGGGTGATGGCGGTTGATATCGAGTTCTGGAATACCTTTGACCCAAGCATTATTGAGTCCGAAAACCGCGACGCCAAACTTGATGCCTACCGGACAGTCAGGGACCAGCTGATGCAGAAGATCAAGGCGAGATTTCCCCTCAACAGCGTCAGTGATACCTGACGTCGCTGTCGTCCGGGTGTGTCTTATTCGCCGGTAAGCCCCGGAAAATACTCGGAAAAGCCGAAAAACCCTTGACCCGAGGGACGTTCAGCGGCTTTATGTGCCAACTTTCAACCTTAGAAGAACACAGAATGGCTAAAGAAGACCTTCTCGAGTTTAGCGGTACCGTTACCGAACTGCTGCCGAATGCCATGTTCCGCGTCATTCTGGACAACGAACACGAAATTCTGGCTCACACGGCGGGCAAAATGCGTAAACACAGGATCCGGGTTCTTGCCGGCGACCGTGTGAACGTTGAAATGACGCCCTACGACCTGACCAAGGGCCGTATCACCTTCCGCTTCAAATAGATTTACAGGACGCGCCGGTGACTGGCCGTCTGATCCTTGCTTCAGCATCGCCCCGGCGAACGGATTTGCTTGCCCAGATTGGCATCATCCCTGATCGGGTGATCCCGGCTGACATTGACGAAACGCCCCTGAACGACGAACTACCGCGTCAGTTGGCCGCCCGTCTGGCCGAATCGAAAGCCCGCGCCGTTGCCAATTCTCATGAAAGTGCCTACGTACTGGGCGCGGATACGGTCGTTGCCTGTGGGCGGCGGATCCTGCCGAAGGCCGCGACCGAAACCGAGGCACGCACCTGCCTGAAGCTGTTATCCGGGCAAAAACACCGGGTTTTTGGCGGTATCTGCCTGATCGTCCCTGATGGCAGCACCGTTTCCCGGTTGGTGATGACGATTGTTCAATTCAAACGGTTGTCGAAAGGGGAGATCACGGGTTACATAGATAGTGGTGAGTGGGAAGGAAAGGCGGGGGCTTATGCCATTCAGGGTTTGGCCGCCAGCTTCATTAAACGCATTAACGGCTCCTACTCCAACGTTGTGGGTCTGTCCCTTTATGAAACGGCGACCCTGCTCAACGGAAAAGGCTTTTACACAGAGGAACATCAATAAATGTCGACTGAACAGATTTTAATCAACGTAGCCCCGGGTGAAACGCGTCTGGCCTTTCTGGAGAAGAACCGATTGAGCGGACTGGTACTGTCCCGCGCCGGACAGGAAAGTCTGGTCAGCAATATCTATCTGGGCCGGGTGACAGCTGTTCTGGACGGCTTGCAGGCGGCGTTTGTTGAAATTGGCGTGGAACGGGCGGGATTCCTCGCCCTTGCTGATCTGCAACCGCACGGGGAAGGCCGGCGTGAGGATTTGCGCCGCGATCAGATCGCCAACTATGTCAGCGAAGGTGACGCGATCGTTGTTCAGGTTCTGCGGGATCCGGAAGAAGACAAGGGTGCCAAGTTGACCGCGCGTGTCAGTCTGACCGGACGGGACGTAATTTTCAGTCCCGGTCAGAAAGGCTTTTCCCTGTCGCGTCGCATATCTGATGCTACCGAACGCGAACGCCTGACAACACTGATGGAAAAGATATTGCCGGAAGAGGCCAACGGCGGATTTGTCCTGCGCACCGCAGCTCAGGAAGCTGAAGATGAAGACCTTGAAGCGGAAGTCCGCCATATGATGGAACGCTGGAAAACTATTGAGGCGGACCGTCAGGGTGCCGAAGCGCCAGCTCTGCTTCAGCGCGAACTGGAGCCCGCTTTCGCGGCCCTTCGCGATTTCGGTGGAGTCGACCTGGAGGCGATTCATGTGGATGACGGCGACCTGTTCAATCGTCTGAAAGAATATGCAACCGAAAACACCCATGACCTGCTTGACCTGATTCAACTTCACAAAGGTCCGGAGCCGCTGTTTGATACCCACGGTATTGAAGAAATGATTGATGCCGCGCTTGACCCATATGTGCCCCTGCCTTCAGGCGGCAACATCATCATCAGCGAAACACCGGCGCTGACCGCAATCGATGTCAATACAGGGGCCAATACCGGTGGCGGACGCGAGAACAATGCCCTCAACTCCAACGAAGAAGCCGCAGTTGAACTTGCCAATCAGGTTCAGTTAAGAAACCTGAGCGGTCTGTTGATCGTTGATTTTGTCTCCATGCGCCGTCGTGACAATCAGGAAAAACTGCAACAGACATTGCGCAAGGTTATGGGCCAGGACCCTCTGCGTCCACATGTCGTCGGGTTCACCAAGCTGGGATTGGCGGAAATGACCCGCCGTCGCCGGGGGCCATCGCTTTCGGAAATTCTTGCCGGAGAAACGGCAGCGCCAGTGAAGTCTGCTGAAACCGTGGCGCTGGAAGTTCTGAGAGCGGTCCTCAAGCAAGCCGCTGCGGCTCCAAGTGCGGCGTTTAGTGTCAGAGCCGCACCGGATGTCATAGAAGCCCTTGGCGGACCTGTTGAGGCCGGTCGGAAAGAGGTTGAGGCCCGTCTAGGTTCGGCCTTGGCCCTGAATGCGGATGCCGATTTCAGGCGCGAAAGCTATCATGTGGAAAAAGCCTGAATGATGCACTGAATCATGGTTGATGATGCGATTGATAAGGTTATCCCGATAAAGGGTGCAAAGTGCCCGAATTGCGGGAAACTCCGACAGCAGGCGTATCGCCCTTTCTGCTCGAAGCGCTGTGCTGACCTGGACCTCGGTCGCTGGTTCAATGAAGACTATCGAATCCCCGCAGAAGAGGAGGCCGGGGTTGAGGATGATGCTTATTCCGAAGAATAAGCATCATAACTGGCCCTGGCAGAAGAAAATCACGGAAGCATAACGAAACCCTTCTCAGGCGCTGGACAGGCCCCCGGAATTCTTCTATAAGCGCCTTCGCTGTCGATGGAACGGGATTTTGATCGTTTCAAATTCAGTCCCAAAAATGGGAAGGCCCGGGTAGCTCAGGTGGTAGAGCAGCGGATTGAAAATCCGCGTGTCGGTGGTTCAAGTCCGCCCCCGGGCACCATTTTCCGCCAGTTTAGACTAATCATAGCTGAGAATCCGCGTGCCCTGTGCCCGTTTTTGTGACCGCGTGTTGCAGGTGGCCGAGGCGCGAGGGTGGTGATGGGGATGGCGTTCAAGCCTTACATCGCCCCGAAAACAGATGAAGAGAAAAATTGATGCCGGGATATGATTTTTACGCGGCCCAACTGCGCTTTGTTGCGGCGCGGACTGATCGCGAATCCACGGATACCATCGCCATGATGGACGCACTTCAGGATTTTGCTGCCAAGGTTGAAAAGTCATCCCGGTTTGACATTCCAGGTGCGCTTGCCCGGACCACAGGTCGTGCACTTGCAGGTGTCGCGGGGTTCCTTCAACAGCATATCCTTCCTGAAACCGTCGCCGCCGGAAACGGTTCTGCCGAACGGCAGGTCAGATGGGTGATCGACACCTCTATGGAGCTGACCGCGACATTGACGGTACACGCGGAAACCGTCACCGACGGGACGCCCTGTGAGATCGAACTTCCGCCTCCGCCTGAGGTGGGTTAGGTCTTCCGTGTATACAGGAACAGGGCGCTACCGGTAACCATGGCGGCAAAAAAAACCCAGCTTTGCCAATAACCAAAGCCAAGGGACGCAATTGCCGGTCCCGGACATAACCCGACTAACCCCCATCCGATACCAAAGATCGAGGAGCCTATGATCAGCTCTGGTCGGATATCCCTGGCTGTTGGCAGGTGAAATGACGTGTCCAATACCGGCTTCGACCGTTTTATTACGCGTGGGAAGGCCAGGGCGGTCACGCTGACCGCACCCCCCATGACAAAAGCGAGACTCGGGTCCCAATTTCCAGCGACATCGAAAAACCCGAGAACCTTGGCCGGATCGATCATGCTGGAAACAACCAACCCGAGACCGAACAGAAGACCGGCGATAACGGCGGCGATAATCTGTTTCATCAACTGACCCCCAGAATGTAGCGGGTAATATAAAAAGTGATCCCGGCGACACCGAGAAAAGTCATGGTCATGACCAGTGAGCGCAGAGACAACCGCCCGAGACCACAAACCCCGTGACCGCTGGTGCAGCCATGCCCCATTGAGGTGCCAAACCCGACCAGTAATCCGGCGACGATCAGCAGAGGAACGGAACTGGAGATCGTGATGTTGATGGTTGTGCCGAGAACAAGCTGATAAAGCGCAGGGGCAGCAACAAGGCCTGCCAGAAATGCCAGGCGCCAGCCAACGTCACGTCCGGCGGATCGAACAACACCGCCAAGAATACCTGAAATTCCGGCAATCCGTCCGTTCAGAACCAGCAGCAATAATGCCGCTCCGCCGATCATCATCCCACCGATGAAAGCGGGAAGGGGAGTAAAGTTTTCCATGGGTTACTGCTCCGCCAAGTCGGGGTTTTGAGTGTAGGTGCCAACAATTTCCCCTTCGGCAAGGATGTGACCTTGCATTGCGGCAATCGCTTCCGGCCCGCCAAACCTGCCGGTCAGGCCAAGGCTATCGACATCAAGAGCGAAAACCTTGAAATGATAATGGTGGATGATCGAATCGTTCCATGGTGGGCATGGACCGTCATAACCGCCGTAATCTCCGCCCATGTCATCATCGCCAGCGAACCAGTCTGTATAATTATTCAGACCACGAACGCCATTGGCTGTCGCCCCCAGCGCTTTGCCTTTTTGTGTGATGCCGTTGCTGTCAGCTCCTTCGGCGATACCGGTTGTCCTCCCGTCGATATCGATCAGGATCCAGTGATAAAAATCGACACGGGGTAGATCGGCGGGAATGGTCCGGCCTTCCTGATTGACGTCATCCGGTTTCGATGGAACATCCGGATCAACACAGATGATGGTAAAGCTTTTGGTGTTTTCCGGAGCGCCGGACCAGTCAATTGCCGGGCTGATATTGGTACTCATCCTGACGTGGTTTTCTGCGCAGGGCACGCAGAACGCAAATTTCTCCGGTATTGGTCGGTCGTTGGAAATCCCGTCTATGGTCACGTTAAGTGTTTCGGTCATTGTTTCGCTCCATCCTGATCTGAAGATAATGATTTCAAATGAGCGGACAAAAACCAAGCGCAAATTTGAAAGGAATCTGAATCTGTTGCGACCATTAATTGCCGCCCCGGATATGAACCCCTAATATCGATGTCAATGTTGAAAACTGATCCGGAGACACGCCATGGCTGTTCAACGATATCGTGCGGAATTTACACGTCTTTCAGCGGATGAACTTGCCAGATGGGAAGACATTCCGCCAGCTGTCGCGTCTGACTGCATGAACCGCAGCAATGTAATGGCTGCCAGAATATCACCGCTTTCGCCCGGTATGACGATTTGTGGTCAGGCCCGCACAGTGACATCCATGGTCGGTGACAATGGTGCCGCCCACGCAGCTATCGGTATCATCGATCCCGGTGATGTTCTTGTTATTGATGCACGGGGACATACAGAAACGGCGGTCTGGGGCGGAATCATGACCCGCGCCGCCATGCAACGCGGAATTGCCGGACTGGTTCTCGATGGTGCACTACGCGATGCATCTGAAATTCGCGAATTGGGATTTCCCGTATTTACGGCTGGAATATGCCCGGCTGGCCCAAGCAAGGGTTTCGGGGGAATTATAGACGGACCAATTTCATGTGGGGGTTGTCCAGTCAAACCAGGCGATATTGTACTTGGTGATGACGATGGAGTCGCAGTCATTCCGTTCGAACGTCAGGTTGAGATATATCAGGCGTCACTAAAACAAATTAAAACAGAAAGCGAAATAAATTCCGATACCCGATCCGGCATTCTGCCCGTGACCCGTTTTAATCTGGATGTTGAAGAGATTTTTTGACAAGACAAGAAATGTACCAATGTAACAGGCGCATATAGTTTGACTTGACGTGAATCAATGCGCCGGGCTTGGGTAGGTACCAAACTTTTAGCGGTTATCAGAGGTTGGTAGAATATCGGTATAGGTGCCTGCCGATCTCTCCAGTCAGCTGTGTTATGCGGATCAAGTTCATGAATCCAAGAGCTCGTCTATTCAAGAGGAGTTGAAAATGAAAAAAATACTGGTTGCAGTCGACATTGCGAGAGAAAACGGCAACGACGCTGTTATGAAGGCTGCGGAAATTTTTTCCAACGCCATGGGCGGGTCACTTGTATTGCTGCATATAATCGAGCCGGCCCCTGGGTATGTCGTTGCCCAGATTCCCAAAGAGATACTGGCACAGCGGAAAACGGACGCCGAAATGGCCCTGCGTGATCTTGCGGACCAATACGGTGTTTCTGAAGCTGTCGTGCGCGAAGGTGCCCCGGCAGCTGAAATTGTGGAATACGCCAGCGAAATTTCTGCGGATGTTATCGTACTCGACTCACACGATCCGGATTTATCGAATTATTTCATCGGTTCCGTCGCCAGTCGCGTCGTTCGACATGCGCATTGTTCCGTTCACATCGTGCGTCATGCTGCGGGCGAAGGATAGAGAATAGGCTGCTTGTTAAAGGCCCGCTGACATGACGTTGCGGTCATAGGGTGGTGTTGACGGGAATTCGCGATATTGTCCGAGGATGAACAAGCGGCCCGCCCCTGATATCGACAGTCCTGTCCTGGAATGGAAAAAGAACGAAGGCCCTCGTTCAACCCGCTTCGATGATATTTATTTCTCGACCACAGACGGGTTAGCCGAGACTCGCCATGTTTTCCTGGATGGTATTGGCGCACCGCAAATCTGGGCAGGTCGGAGTCATTTTTGCATTGGTGAAACCGGCTTTGGCACCGGGCTTAACTTTCTGACAACCTGGGCGGAATGGGAACGAACCTCCTGTCCCGGAGCATGCCTGTCCTATGTTGCAGTTGAAGGGTTTCCCTTGTCATCTGACGAAATTGCAAGGGCGCTCAGTCGA
The DNA here is from genome assembly GCA_021775105.1 of Rhodospirillales bacterium. GTDB lineage: Bacteria > Pseudomonadota > Alphaproteobacteria > Rhodospirillales > Casp-alpha2 > JAJFIJ01. Next base: position 20,149 of record JAJFIJ010000266.1, read on the forward strand.
TTTCCGGAACTGGAGTCTTTCACTCGTCAACTGACACACGTTTACCCTGATCCTCATCCCGGTTTTCACCAGGTTCATCTGGCGCAGGGCCGGGTCAGGTTGCTGTTGTTGTTTGGCTCGGTCATTGACATGCTGGAGTCTTTGGTCGGGCGAATGGATGCCTGGTATCTGGATGGGTTCGCACCGAGCAAAAACCCGGACATGTGGTCAGCGGATGTTCTGGCAGCGGTTGGTGCATTGTCCGGACCAAAAACCCGACTGGCGACATTTACCGCCGCTGGACAGGTCCGCCGTGATCTGACAAGTGCCGGCTTTCAAATAGGTAAGGTTCCGGGATATGGCAAAAAACGGGAATGCCTGCGGGGTAAATTTCTGGCCACCGTTCCCCAATCGAAACTGGCCCCGTGGTATCAACTGCCACCTCCGGTATCGTCTGACGCCCGAATTGCCGTTGTCGGTGCCGGGGTCGCCGGAACGGCTCTGGCCAATGCACTCAGGTCAGGCAAGTCCGACGTCACGGTTTATGATCGTCATCCGGCACCGGCAGGGGAGGCGTCGGGTAACCCGATCGGACTTCTGCAACCCCGACCCGCCGATCCACGCCAGCCATTTGCCCGTTTTCAGACGGAAGCCTATCTTCATACGCTTCATGTTCTCGAACGGATGTCTGAAGACCATCCGATCTGGAAAGGCCCGCGCGGTATCGTTTCGCTGGCGCGTGATGACGCATTTCTTGCGCGTTATATGAACTGGTTGGAAAACGGAGCCTTGCCTGGCGAACACGCCCGCATTCTGCAACCGCTGGAAATCAAGGATATATGCGGCGTTGATATCGGCAGTAGCGGCGTATTTTTCCCGAAAGCAGGAGCCATCGACCCTGCCGCAGTCTGTCAGGCGCTACTTGGGGATACACCGTGCAAATTTGGCGCGCAAATTACCGGCTTCAGGCGCGAGTCGGGTGTGTGGCAGTTATTGTCTCATGAAGGAGCGATTGTTGGGGAGGCCGATGCCGTAATTCTTGCCAATGGTGTTGAGGCCCGGGATCTGGTTACCGATTGCGAACTCGCTCTTCATGCCAAACGCGGACAGATATCATTCCTTGAACCAACTGAGACATCACGCAAACTGAAGGTCGGGCTTTCCTACGGTGGCTATGCTACGCCAATTACGGATGATCATGAACGCCATGTTCTCGGCGCGACCTATGAAGTTATTTCGGATTGGGTGGATCCATCATGGCGTCAGCTGAAAGGCCGGGATCATCAGCAGAATCTGAACTTTCTGGCTGACCGATCAGAAAGACTGACAGCATTGTTCGGCACCGGCATCACTGGTGGACGGGCTTCGCTACGAACGACGACAGCCGATCACGCGCCGGTTATTGGCCCTTTGTTCTCCAATGCTGAATACGATGCGGCTTATGGTGACCTGCACCACGGCAGACCTCAAAATCAATACCCGTCGGCGGCCGATATTGATAGTCCGCCGGGTCTTTATGTGATGAGTGCTTTCGGTTCACGCGGGTTTGCGCTGGCCACACTGTCGGCTGAAATTCTGGTTGCAGAAATGTTCGGATTGCCGATTCCGACAGAAAAACCGGTGATTGAAGCGGTTCATCCCGCACGTTTTCTGGTGCGAACCCTGAAACGGCGTTAGGATGCCGCCGCCTGGACTAGACCTTGAATAATGAAAGATTCTGGAATGCGCCTGCAATTGAGTACATGGCCCGAAGTTGAAGATTATCTGAAAGATTCGTCGGGAATTATCATCCCCATTGGCTCGACCGAGCAGCACGGGCCAACCGGCTTTATTGGTACCGATGCGTTATGCCCGGAACTGCTGGCTAATGAAATCGGTGAGCGCCTGAACGTTATGATTGCGCCGACGCTCAGTATTGGAATGGCCCAGCACCATCTCGGTTTTGCCGGCTCGGTGACCTTGCGCCCGACGACGCTGATCGCAGTTGTCTGCGACGTCATCAATTCGCTGACGGTGCATGGGTTTGACCGGTTCTTTTTCCTGAACGGTCACGGGGGAAACATAGCCACCGTGCAGGCAGCGTTCTCGGAAGTTTATGCAGACCGTAGTTTTGGCTCAGCGGGGCAGAACAGGCCGTCCGTGCGCTGCCACCTCGAGAACTGGTGGAATGGCCCCGGTATCAAGGAGATTTCCGAGCGGGAATTTGGCGATTCAGAAGGCAGCCATGCCACGGCATCGGAGGTAGCGCTGACCTATTACGGTTATCCGGAAGATGGCACGCGGGTGAAGCAGGATCAATTGATGCCCCGACTGGCCCCGAAAGGGCCGATTTACGACGCCGATGACTATCGCCGCCGGTTTGCTGATGGTCGCATCGGTTCAGACCCGACACTGGCAACTGCGGAAATCGGCAAGGAGCTATTTGAAGCCTCTGTGCGCCATATCGGCCAAGCTTATGAGGAATTTACAGCGGCGCTTTAAATTTCGGAAAAGAATTCCATTTATAGATAATTGATATTTTCGGTCGGTTGCTAAAGGCCAAGATTTCTTTGAGGAACTCACATTTGACAACTTCCAGAAACACAACGCTGGTCACGCCAATCCTGATCGCCGGAAGTCTGATCCTGATGATGGGGTTCTCGATTCGGGCCAGCTTTGGTGTGTTTCAGATTCCTATTGCTGAGGAATTTAACTGGCTGCGGATTGAGTTCTCACTGGCAATAGCGATCCAGAATCTTGCCTGGGGGATCGGCCAGCCCTTGTTTAGCGCCTTTGCAGAAAAATTTGGTGACAGGCTGGCGATTATCCTCGGTGCATGTGTTTATGCATTGGGTCTTGTGCTCAGCAGTTTTGCGGTAACGCCGGAAGCCCATCAGTTTCTTGAAATACT
>JAJFIJ010000267.1 GCA_021775105.1 Rhodospirillales bacterium
GGCATCGGAGCGGCAAAGGATCCGGATGACAGATCATGCTCAGCGGCAGCGAGAATAGGGTCAAACAGATTAAGGGCATAAGTTGGCCCTAGACCAAATATGGTAAGCGCAGCATTGACGCTCACCACCCGTGCTGATGCAGCGGCTGTTACAATGTCGTCTTCAACCAATGACCCATTTACCGTCAACACATAATCATCTTGGTCATGAGAAACAGACACCTGAAACGACTGTCCATCATCGATAAATAACAGGTCCTGGTGGCCCTGATCGTTCATCCGCCAACACCCCGGATGATTCCAGGGTGAATGCGGGTCGTTCGATTTTTTAGCCCGCACAGAAAATTCTGTCTCGCGAGACTTAACAACGTACAAGCTTGCTGCGACGACTGCCTCAGTTGAAACGGATGGCTTGGCGAACGCATCCGCTGGCAAGCCATCAACAAAGGCTGTGTCCATTCTGGCACCAACGAATATCTGGTGATCAAGCAAGGTGTTCAAAAAGTCCGTATTGTTGCCCGGTCCGACGATCTCAAGCTGGTTCAGCGCCTCAAGTAAATGCAGACGCGCATCTTCGCGGTCATCGCCGAAGCAGATTAACTTGGCAATCATCGGGTCGTAATGAGGTGAGATTACATCACCCTGTTCGACACCTGTATCAATCCGAACCCCTTTGACCTGATCCGGCCAATTGAGGTGATGCAGTGTACCCGGCGCCGGCATAAATCCGTTCGACGGCTCTTCCGCATATAACCGCGCTTCTATGGCATGTCCGGTCTGTTGAAGATCGCTTTGTTGAAGTGGCAGCTCTTCCCCGTTAGCAACGCGAATTTGCCATTCCACCAAATCTGTACCGGTGATCAATTCAGTGACCGGGTGCTCGACCTGCAGGCGTGTGTTCATTTCCATAAAGTAAAAATGTTCATCATCAGACAACAGGAACTCAATAGTCCCGGCACCTTCATAATCTACTGCCTTGGCCGCCCGCACGGCGGCCTCTCCCATGGCCTGACGGATATGGTCAGACAAACCCGGTGCCGGGGCTTCCTCAATAATTTTCTGATGACGACGCTGAAGCGAACAGTCGCGCTCAAATAAATGAACACAATTTCCATGACAGTCAGCGAAAACCTGGACTTCAACATGCCGGGTCTGCGTCAAATATTTTTCAATCAGTAACCGTCCGTCACCAAAGGCGCTTTCTCCTTCTCGTCTGGCACCGCCAATTCCGTCTTCCAGCCCATCTTCGCTTTTGACAACGCGCATACCCTTGCCACCGCCGCCAAGGGCCGCCTTCAGCAATACCGGATACCCGATACGCTTTGCCTCTTGAGCAAACAAACCCGGCGACTGATCTTCGCCGTAATAACCGGGAACGACAGGCACATCCGCCCGTTCCATAATCGCCTTGGCGTTATCCTTGGCCCCCATATCGCGAATGGCCTGCGACGGCGGTCCGATAAATACGGTTCCGAATTCCCGCACAACATCGGCAAAATCAGCATTTTCAGAAAAGAAACCATAACCGGGATGAATGGCATCGGCTCCGGTTGCCCGGATCGCCGACAGCACTGCCTCTCTGTTCAGGTAACTCTCGAGCGTTGACGCCGGACCAAGGCGGACGGCTTCATCAGCCTGACGGACATGAAGGGCGTTTGCATCTGCGTCGGAAAAGACGGCTACGGTCTTGATTCCCATTCGCTTCGCTGTCTGAATCACACGACACGCAATTTCTCCGCGGTTGGCGATCAGTATTTTTTTAAACACCTTGCCTCTACTCCCCAATCAGCCATGCGGGTTTTCGTTTGCCAAGGAAAGCACTCAACCCCTCCTTGCCTTCGTTCGATGCCCGGACATCGGCAATTCGTTGCGCCGTGTCTTCCTTGACTGCTTCGTCGACGGGGCGGTTAACAACAGCTGCAATCAACGCCTTGGCTTCACGCATGGCGTTCGGGCTGTTCTTCAGCAATTCGTCAATCATGTCGTTGATGGCATTGTCCAGTTGATCGGGAGCAACAACCTTGTGCAGCAACCCGATACGCGCCGCCTCATCAGCGTCGAAACGTTCACCGGAAATCATGTATCGTCCAGCCTGACGTTCGCCAATGGCGCGGACCACATATGGCCCGATGGTGGCCGGAATGACTCCCAATTTGACTTCAGAAAGAGCGAATACGGCGTTCGAAGAACCAATCGCAATATCGCAGGCCGAAACCAGCCCGACCCCACCGCCCATGGCCGTTCCCTGAACACGGGCAAGCACGGGTTTCGGACAAAATGCTATACTGGCCAGAAGTTCGGCAACGCCACGGGCATCTTCAAGATTTTCGGCATCCGTATAGTCGGCCATCCGGCGCATCCAGTTCAGATCAGCGCCAGCGGAAAAACTTTTTCCTTCTCCCTTGAGAACGACGATCCGAACATCCCGGTTTGTGCCGACCGCCGTAAACGCGCTGATCATTTGACCAATCAGATAATCATCAAAAGCATTATGAATTTCGGGACGGTTCAGCGTAATCGTGGCAACACCTCGATCATCGATCGAAGAGAGAATGGCGCTTGCTTCGTTCATCATGATTACATCCTGAAAATGCCAAAGCTGGTTTTCTTGATCGGTGCGTTCAGTGCCGCCGACAGGCCAAGCCCAAGAACCATTCGGGTATCTTTGGGGTCAATCACGCCATCATCCCAAAGTCGTGCACTGGCATAATAAGGATGGCCTTCCTTTTCGTATTGTTCGCGGATGGGGGTTTTAAACGCTTCTTCATCTTCAGCGCCCCAGGTCTCTCCACGCGCTTCCATGCCATCGCGTTTGACCGTCGCCAATACGCTTGCCGCCTGCTCACCACCCATCACGGAAATTCGGGCATTCGGCCACATCCACAGGAAACGCGGCGAATACCCTCGTCCACACATGGAATAATTGCCGGCACCGAAGCTGCCACCAATCAGAACTGTGAATTTCGGCACATTAGTCGATGCGACGGCGGTTACCATCTTGGCACCATCCTTGGCGATACCTCCCGCTTCATACTTCGAGCCCACCATGAAGCCCGAAATATTCTGCAAGAACACCAGTGGAATACCGCGCTGGGAACAGATTTCGATAAAATGCGCCCCCTTTTGCGCCGACTCGCCAAAAAGAATTCCGTTGTTGGCAATAATACCAACCGGATATCCGAAAATTCGAGCAAACCCGCAAACCAGTGTTGTTCCATAGTGGATTTTGAACTCATCAAATTCCGACCCGTCTACGATACGGGCGATGACTTCACGCACATCATAGGGTTTGCGCATATCACCCGGAACAGCACCGTATATTTCTTCGGGCGCGTACAACGGGTCGCGAGATTCCCTGACCTCCAGTTCAACCTTTTTGATGCGGTTGAAGTTGCTGGCGATGCGCCGCGCCATGGCAAGTGCATGAACATCATCATCGGCCATGTGATCAGTAACGCCGGAAATTTTGGAATGAACGTCTGCACCGCCAAGGTCCTCCGCCGATACCACTTCACCGGTTGCGGCCTTGACCAGCGGTGGACCCCCGAGAAAGATCGTACCCTGATTTTTTACGATAATGCTTTCGTCACACATTGCCGGAACATAAGCCCCACCAGCCGTACATGACCCCATGACGACGGCGATCTGCGGAATTCCGGAACCGCTCATCCGCGCCTGATTATAGAAAATTCGTCCGAAGTGTCCCTTGTCCGGAAACACATCGTCCTGACGCGGAAGGTATGCGCCACCAGAATCGACCAGATAAATGCAGGGGAGATGGTTCTCCATAGCAATTTCCTGCGCCCGGAGATGCTTCTTAACGGTAATCGGCAAATAGGTTCCACCTTTGACGGTAGCATCATTGGCAATGATAACGACTTCATGCCCCGATACCCGGCCAATTCCAGTTATTACGCCGCCAGCCGCAATGGAACCTTCTTCATAAAGGTCCCACCCGGCCAGCTGCGAAAACTCGAGAAACGGTGACCCCGGGTCAAGGAGTTTGCGCACCCGTTCGCGGGGTAGCAGCTTTCCGCGATCCGTATGTTTTTTACATGCTCGTTCACCGCCGCCTTCCTTGATCACGCCAACAGTGTTTCTCAAATCATCGACGATGGTGGACATCTGTTCAGCGTTGTTGTCGAACTCTGCAGATCCGGGTCGAAGGTTTGGTTTAAGGACAGTCATGTCAGAGATTCAGCCGATCATTTGTGTTTGCGGGAATATTCAGCAATTGGCCCTTCGGCTTCTTTCCAGCCTTTGAACCCTTTATCGAAATGACGGATGTTTTCAAACCCCATGTCGACAAGCGTTTTGGTTGCCAATGCCGAACGCCAGGCCGACTGACAAAAGAGCACATAGGTTTTGTTCTCGTCACCAAAAACCTCCCTGTGGTATGGGCTTTCAGGATCAAACCAGAATTCCAGCATGCCACGGGGCGCGTGCTGAGAGTCGGGAATTGTTCCATCGCGCTCCAACTCACGAACATCACGGATGTCTACAAAGACGAAATCGTTGTTTTCATGTGCGGCGATGGCGTCATCTGTCGAAATGGTCTCGATAACCTTGTTGGCTTCGGCCACCAGATCAAGAATGTGTTTGATTTCAGGCATTTTTGTTCCTTTTTTATTCTACCAACCACCGGATTTAAGCCAGCGCCGGATCATCCACAACCGGTCTGACCCCCAGATCGGTTCGCCATCGATGATAAAAAATGGTGCGCCGCAGACGCCTGCATCTGTCGCGGCCTGTGTTTCATCACGTAAGCGTTGCTTGATCTGGTTGGTGCTGACTGCGGCCAGAAGTTCTTCCCGATCAATATCCAGCGTTTCACCGATATCAGCAACGGCGTCCCGTGTTGTGATGTCGCGGCCTTCACCAAAATATCTGTGAAAGCAGGCCAGCGCGAATTTCTTCGCCAATGCCTGATCTGTGTCCTTGATCCAGTAAAAGGCGCGTGCCGCAGCCTGTGTTGCTATCGGGAAATGATCGGGCAATGTCCACGGGACATCCATGAACCGCGCCAGTCGTTCCCAGTCGTGTTTGGCATAATCACTCTTTACCGGCTGATGGGCGAGCGAAACGTTACCGGTCGCTTTCATCGTTACCCCCAGCAAGATCGGGCGCCAGTCGACGTCGCGATCAAATCCTTCGGCGATTCCGTCGATCTTCAAGGCGCCAAAATAGGCGTAGGGAGACGAGAAATCGAAATAGAACATGATTGGGTCGGCCATACCTACTCCCCCTCAATGGTCCGGCTGATAACCAGACGCTGAACATCACTGGTACCTTCATAAATCTGACATACGCGCACATCCCGGTAAATGCGCTCGACCGGAAAATCCTCCACATAACCATAACCGCCCAACGTTTGAATAGCGCTGGAGCAGACCTTTTCTGCCATCTCGGAAGCAAACAACTTGGCCATAGAAGCTTCCTTCAGGCAGGGTTCGCCCGCATCACGCAATCGGGCTGCATTCAGATACATTAATCGCGCTGCTTCAATCTGGGTCGCCATGTCTGCCAGACGAAAGGCAACGGCCTGATGTTCGATGATGCGTTTGCCGAATGAAGTGCGTTCTTTTGCATATCCCAGCGCCGCTTCATAGGCCGCGCGCGCCATGCCGGTCGCCTGCGCGGCAATTCCGATGCGCCCGCCTTCCAGATTGGCAAGTGCAATGCGATAGCCCTGCCCTTCCTCGCCAAGCAGCAGGTCGGGTGTCAGCTCAACATCCTCGAAGGTGATTTGCGCTGTATCTGAAGCCCGTTGCCCCAATTTCTTTTCTATACCGGCTACTGTGTATCCAGGCAGATTGGTCGGCACGATGAAGGCGCTGATACCATCTTTGCCTTTTGTTTCGTCCGTAATGGCAAAGACAACGGAAACCTGCGCTGTTGATCCGGTGGTGATGAACTGTTTGGTGCCGTTAAGTCGATAGATATTGCCATCTCTTTTGGCCTTAACTTTCAGGTTTGATGCATCTGATCCGGCCTGAGGTTCCGTCAGCATGAACGCCGCAAGATGCTCTCCGGATGCGATTGGGCCCAGGAATCGCTGTTTTTGTTCACGGGAGGCAAACCCGGCGATAACGGCACCGCTTAATGACTGCACCCCCATAATCGTTGAGGTCGCGCCATCACCAGCGGCAATCTCTTCCATCGACAGCGCGTAGTTCAGACACCCAGCACCCGCACCGCCCCACTCTTCGGGAATCAGCATGCCCATCAGGCCAAGTGCGCCCATTTCCCGTAGTTCTTCGGCGGGAAATATAGCTTCGCGGTCGCGTTCCGCCGCCCCCGGAGCAAGACGTTCGGTCGCAAACTTCCGTGCCATATCGCGGATCAGGGTCTGTTCTTCATTGAGTTCCATAATACCTACCAGGGAATTTCCGTGCCGTCGTAGTTAAAAAAGCTACCCGTTAATGTCATGGAAACGTCATCAATAACCTGGCGCATTCCGGTGACGCTGGTTTCTACAGTTATATCCGCTTCCGTACCGCCCATATCGGTTTGTACCCAGCCCGGATGCAGCATGCAGACGGGAATCAATTTACTTTGCATATCGTTCGCAAGACTTCTCATCACAGCATTGAGTGCTGCTTTGGAAGACCGGTAAATATAACTACGTACCGAAGATTGACGTGAGAGTGAGCCCATTTGTGATGAGATCGAGGCGATTTTACCCTCGGCGGCAACGACATTCCGCATGAACGCCATGCTCACAGACAGGGGGGCCATGGCATTGATTTCCATGACCCGATGCCATTCCCGCTGGTCAATTTCATCCGGGCCATAATTGCGCGGACCATAAATACCTGCGTTATTAATCAGGATATCAATCGGGGTTTCGACCAATTGATCTGACAATCGCGCCAACTGCGCCCCGTCGGTAATCTCCAGCCCATGAA
>JAJFIJ010000268.1 GCA_021775105.1 Rhodospirillales bacterium
CCGACCAATAACGACGCTTCCGATCTCCCATAATGCCCCCGTAGTGCCCACTAACGATAGTGGACACCATCGGTCAAATCTCTGCGTCACCGCCAGAGCGGGTTAACCGGACGGATACCCATTAAATACCGGGACCAAACACATCCTCATCTTCGATTGCCTTTAATTCTTCAATAAGAGCTGCTGGGCGCTCTCCAGTCCGCGCGCGCTCAATCTCACCTACAAGTTTGAGAGAACGGTTGAACCCAAGAGGTTTCTTACCTGCTTTTGGGTCTCAGTCAGTAATAACCGCAAACGGGATGTCGAGCGCCGCCAGAAACTTGGCATAAGGACGGAAGTTAGTGCCAGATACAGAACAGACTGTGATACCATGGTGGTCGAGTGGGCTATCCATTGTTTCGGCAAATACCGGAAGCAAGAACTTCTCCGCATCGCCTTCGACAAGGATTATGCCGCGTGCAAAAAGCATTTCCGCCCGCGTCACATCAAGATAACGACCGAGGTCTTCTACGTCATTCGCCGTAAGTGAAATCTCGGCGGTTGAACGTCCTACCGTTCCGATATCGCCTCCATCTTTCAGCAGAAGGATAGATCGAAGCGGCGCAATGCTGGCGACATGCGGTGAGTGCGTCGTCAATAGGATTGACAAGGGGCTTTCCTCATCATTGTCGCCCATGCCTTCAAACAGGTGCCTATAGACTGATCGCTGAAGATGCGGATGAAGATGCGCTTCCGGTTCTTCAATGGCGAGAATCGTATGGTCACGCCGGTTCTCCTCCATTAAGCGCCTTAATTCCAGCGCCTTGAGTGTCAGGAATACTAGGTTGGCTGACCCAAGGCTCGCTTCACTAATTGTGCGAAGACCGTCATCAATCAACAGCCGGATGTTTCGGTACAGGCGTGTCACATCAGTCGCGCCAAAGCCTAGTCCGGGCTGAATATCCTGTTTGGGTCCACTCATATCTGCAAATAAACTTTTGATATTCTGTTCTAGTTCTTCAACCGCTTCAAATTCTGTTAGTCCGTCAGTTGCCCGCTCAATCGCACTCTTAATATCATCAAGATCACCCTGATCAATTCCGCTAAAAGCGCTTTCAATCAAAGGCCGCAAAGGTGAGCGTCGCCATGTTGCGAGATCACCTTCGGCATCTCTTAACGCCGGAAGCAGATCCATCGTGATTCTACGCCGCACCTCATGGCTGAACCGTTTACTCTCGTTTTCTCCGCCGTAGCATACGAATTCGTAATCATCGTCTGAGGCAGGCGCGTCTTCCAGATCAGGTTTCGGTCTGAGTTCATATGTCAATCGAACGGTGTCTGCATCTGCATTCAGCCTGAAATCAGTCAGAACAGCTAATATGTCCAGGTCATCCGCGAAGTCTTTAATTTCGACTGAGATCGTAATTTTGTTCTCTTCGTCAGGCTCTTCCAGCCCATCCCAAAAATCTGAAAGACTGAGCTGTCTTGCACTATCGGGTAGTGTTGGATCGAAGATCAGCCGCAGAGCATAAAGCAAATTGCTTTTGCCCACTCTATTCTCACCGACAACCACAATGTTGCCTGCAAGCGCAACATCAAGATCAGAGAAATTCCTGAAGTTACTAATTTTGATCCGGGATAAATACATTTAATCTCTCGCTATGACGTTGCCTTCTTAACACATGAGGACCCGGAGTGCTATCTTAGGTCGAGAATCATTTGTTTTATCGCCCAAAATATCAATATCAGATTTTAAATGGGCTACGACATCAGATATCCATGATCATGGAGGATATCCCTGAAAGCTCTATGTGGCAGCAGTATCTAGGCGAATGGTAAAAACACTGAGAGAACTATAATCAATGGATAACTTGTTGCCAGCTTTCTGAGATGTTTCAGCAACACCAAATATATAGCAACATGGATGTTTTTTGGTTTCGCGTGATAGCTCCAGTTGGGCACGGAGAAGCGCACCGCCACGAAATCTGCTGAGCTGTTCAACTGTTATATAGGTGCTAACTTCTGCATCAGGAAATTCATTGTCTTCGGTCTTCGCCAAAAAATTAATGTAATATCTTTTCTTCTCCCAAAGAGAAACCCGTGCAACGCCATAATAAATTCTGGCTTCACCGTCTGGGCGGGCATACCTAACAGATTTAAAATGCTGTCGGTAAGTCTTCCGCCCAACGTCTGGAATATCGAGATATACCTGTTTTTTCTCATCATCACCCAACAACTCAAAACAAGTAACGACCTCATCCAATCTCGACGTTTTATGTGGCCGGTTCTTTATCAAACTCTTCCATGATTCAATTCGCGCGCGCTTTGTCGGCAGAAGACCTATTCTGTCAGTCTGAACCAGAAAACCGTCATCCTCTTCATCTTTTACATCTTGGCTAGTCAATATAGGTTCAAAAACATCCACAATTTCATGATTTTTCAAGTTCCGAGCTTGTTTTTTCTCCTCCTTTTCCAATTCATCTCTAGCTTCTTGCATTTCCACCCATGGACATTTGAGTGAATGACGGAATTCATGGTGAGCTCGAAAATGTGGTTTGTTTTTGATTTGATCGACGGTCGGATTTTTTGTGTAATTCACCCCAATCAATAGCGGAGATTTTTCATCACGGCACGATTTATCAGGACAGAGGAATGATAATTTGGCGCGAGGTTCCGGCTGACTGAAATATGCATCGTGGGCATCATAGATATTCACAACCTTATTGAGTTCTATACAAAATGCTTTTGGTATAGCCATATTTTTTCCCTAAAAAATTTATATGAGCTGTACCAGACAGCTTGTGTCCAAATCGACCAACAATATGAAGCTGAAGTTCGTCGTCATTTCGAGCCATTTTTTATTTCGCATTCAACAAGTGCTGTAGTTGCTCATAACGATAGCCGTGATCACCGAGCGAATCTGGAGACACAAATACCGTTTCGATTTCATACCCAGCAACAGTTCCTTTTTCAGCCTCCGGGGAATCAAAACACCCGAGCCACGTCTGGGCATTTTCGAAAGAACCAAATGCAATCTTGGCGAGGGCTTCCGGGGAAAGTGACTGGCGCACATGGCTGGAAATTTTCTCACGATGATCTGGGTCTTCAGCAATCATCCACACCTGATCAAAATCAGCATCGAGTGCTTTTCGGATATTTGATAACTCATAGGCTTCTCGGTTAGTTACCGAAACCTCAATCGCGATGTTCAAGTGATGACCGAATAACGCAAGGTCAATCCGCTTTCCGTCTGGCAATGAATACTCAATCTCTACACCAAAGCCTCTGCTACGTGCTTGTTCTGCAAGAGACCGCTGTATGTCGCCGTGTTTGCCGGTACCGGCATTACCTTCGTCCACAATTGCCCCTTCGAGCGTCGCTATTGGTCCCATGTCGGGAGCTTGGTTCTCTGGTACATAGCCAACTCGTTCGCGATTGTAATCCATGAGCACCTTTTGCTGCTTGGCGGCAAGCACAGGTTCATTTTCGAGATAACCAAGCGGCACTTTCACCGTGAGCGGATGAGGTGTCAGATTTCTTACTGACAGGGCAAACTCGGAAACATCATCCCGCTTTACCATAGACAAGAGATGATCAGGAGTAGTGCGCATATCAGAAGCCAATGCACGGGCATCGCTATCACTGATGCCACCCGCCATCTTGATTGTCGTATTGCCCATGATAACTGCCCGCAAGCGCGGACCAAGCTGAACCAGATTTTGATGGGCAAGAACGAGGCCAAAATTGAACTTGCGACCCTGCACCAGTAAGCTTTCAATCGTCTCGTCAAAATAGTCCTGGGCTTCATCCACATAGAGATAGGTTGGCGTCCGCTCTGCTTCCGGTATTGCTGCCCGTTCCATGATGGCATGTTCTATGAGTGAAAGGACGAAGCGCCCGAAGATCGCCGAACCGTCCGCCTTGAGCAAATCCTTGGCCGTATTGACGAGAATGATAGAGCCCTTGTTCAAAGCCTCAAAGAAATCAACTTTCGAGCGGGGAGCGGAAAACAATCGGTCGAATGTGGGGATAGACAATACCGCATAGAGCCGGTGTTTGATCTGCTGGCGCGTGGCATTGAACGTCTTGCGCGTGAACTCCTTCTCGAAAAAACGGCGGGCCGTCGTATCCAGCTTTTCGACGTGAGCCTTGAACGGACCGGCATCATCCATCAACTCAATGAGCGTGTGGATGGTCGCGCCCTCAATGGTCAGCATCAGGCGAGCGAGGTAGCGAAAGACCGCACCCTGCCGCGCTGTGAGCTCCGAACCCAACAGGGCTCCGAAAAAGCGGCCATAGATATCGACCAGAGAGTTGAACGCCAGCTCCCGCTGATGGGGCGAGTAATTCTCCATTCTACCGATGCCCGGATCGAACAGGTTCAACGCAGGCGGATGATCGATGTCCGAGGGGTCAATCAGCAAAAAGCGCCCGGCCAGCGAACCGGCGGCGCTCGGATCGAACAACTTCAGGGCGGAGAGTTTCCGTATTAAATCGCCCTGGCTATCGATGACGACGAGCGATGCGGTTTCGGTGTGAGCCGAGGTGAGGTCATGGAGCACCAGTTGCTGGAGCATCTGCGTCTTGCCGTGCCCGGTACCGCCGATGATATGGCAATGCTCGACACGGGCTTGCTGCGGCACAATGAAAGGAATGTTCGATCTGAAAAATTCCTGAAACGGTGTATTTATGAGGTACGTATCGACAAGCTCTAGTGGTGTGTACTGGCGTGCTCCAGTAGGCAGGACAACATTACGTGACCGTGCATCCTTACTGCCGGGATCAATACCGGAGGCAACGAACAGATTGTGTTGCAACTGGCTTCGCACATCATGAAACAAGTCCGGTTCGACAATGCTCTTATCAAACATGGCAACGATCACTGCCTCAATGGTCGCTGGCGGATCGTGAATGATATCGATTAATGCAACGCTAAATGAAAGGTTTCTCGGCGATTTACCCTCGCAATTTTCTATGGCTCCCGGGTTTGGCAAAGAGCTCAGATTGGTGGCGAAAATACTTTCCATGACGCAAGAAGCGGACTCGAACAGGGCATCCCTATTTTCAAAAAAACACCGTTTTCGATTGAGAAATTGCCCAAGCGTATACCCCTCCTCCAATCCGATAGATTTATCCCAGAATTCATCATCAAGCCTCGGGAAAGAAAAAAACTCCTTACCCATCAGGTGACAAACCGTATCACTCACTGCATTGTTGATTTCGGTGGAGGCTGTAATTCCGACCCTCTCAAAAACCCGATCCGTTATCGTGTTCACCGTATCTTCAAGCACACCAGAACTCATAAAAGGCGATCCGTTGAAGACCGTATTTATTTGAACGTAAAGATCGCGAAGATTGCGCTCTTCCTCATCGCGCCATGTATGAAGCGGATTCCAGAACGACGGACGCGAACGCA
>JAJFIJ010000269.1 GCA_021775105.1 Rhodospirillales bacterium
TGTCAGGACTGTGGGGCGTCTCACACCAAGTGGGCGGGGCGTTGCGATTCCTGCGGTGCATGGAATTCCATGACCGAAGAAGCTGTTCCGGAAGCCGCCCCCAAAGGCTTGGGAACCAAGAAGGGGCGCCAGATCGAATTCGTTCCGCTAAAGGGATCTGAAAAGCAGCCGCCGCGACGAATATCTGAAAATATTGAGTTCGATCGGGCCACTGGCGGTGGACTGGTACCGGGGTCAGCAACGCTGGTCGGTGGTGACCCGGGGATTGGAAAATCGACGCTGTTGATGCAGGTCACTGCGGCCCTGTCAAAAAAATTCAGGTGCGCCTATATTTCGGGTGAAGAATCTATCGATCAATTGCGCCTGCGCGCAGCACGTCTGGAACTGGCGGATTCTCCGGTGGGACTGGCGGCGGCAACTTCTGTTCGTGATATCGTCTCGACCCTGGATGACGGCGACGCCCCTAATATTGTCATTATCGATTCAATCCAGTCCATGTATGTCGACAGTCTTGATTCGGCACCGGGTACAGTTGCTCAGGTCCGCACGTCGGCGCAGGAACTGATCCGGCTTGCAAAACGCCGGGGGTTTGCCGTGATACTGGTCGGCCATGTGACCAAGGAAGGGACCATTGCCGGGCCACGTGTTCTCGAACACATGGTCGACACGGTACTATATTTTGAAGGTGATCGTTCACACCATTTTCGAATTCTTCGCGCCGTAAAGAACCGTTTTGGACCGGCGGACGAGATTGGAGTGTTCGAGATGACGGAACGTGGATTGGCTGAAGTCTCCAATCCATCCGCGCTTTTTTTGGGAGACCATGAGGGAGACGTTAGCGGCACCAGTGTATTTGCCGGGATGGAAGGAACCCGACCTGTGCTGGTCGAGATTCAGGCCCTGATTGCAGCGTCGCAACAGGCTACACCACGACGCGCGGTCGTTGGTTGGGACTCAGGTCGCCTTGCCATGATAATGGCCGTGATGGAGGCCCGTTGCGGTCTTGCGCTTGCCGGGTCCGAGGTGTACCTAAACGTCGCTGGCGGATTGAAAATTTCAGAACCGGCAGCAGATCTGGCAGTCGCGTCTGCACTGGTCTCATCAATCAGTGGCACGCCTGTACCGCCGGAGACGGTAATTTTTGGTGAAGTTGGTTTATCGGGTGAAGTTCGCGCCGTTTCGCAAACGGAAGCGAGATTGAAGGAAGCGGAAAAACTCGGGTTTACGCGGGCCATCATTCCGGCTTCGAAGAAGAAAACCGGAAATGGTTACGGCGGCAACCTGAAAATCAAGGAGATTACGCATCTTGCTGATCTCCTGCCCCTGTTTCCGGATGCCAGTGAAATGGAAAGAAAAAGACGGCATGGATGATCTGAATAACCTTCCGATCAACATTCTCGATATCGCGGTCATTGCCGTACTTTTGGTATCCGCATTGTTTGCCTACGCACGCGGATTTGTTCATGAAGTGCTGTCCGTTGCCGGCTGGGTTGGCGCTATTTTCGCAACATTCTACGGGTTCCCCTATTTGAAACCCTATGCCCGCGAATGGATCGCCATCGACCTTGCCGCCGACCTGACGGCTGGCGTGGTTATTTTTATCGTCTCTCTGGTTTTCCTCTCTTATCTGACCCGCAGCGTCTCCAAAATGGTGCAAAGCAGCGCGCTGAATGCCCTTGACCGCGCACTCGGGTTTCTGTTTGGGCTTGCACGCGGTGCCGTAATCGTTTGCCTGGCCTATATCGGGGTTGAGCTTGTAATTGAGGAAGATGACCGTCCCGAGTGGCTGACAACGGCCAAATCAATGGAACTGATTCAGCCGGGGTCGGAAAAACTACGCGCCCTGCTCCCGGATCACGGTGCATCTGATCCTGTCGCCGAAGCCGCGCGAAAAGCCAAGGAACGAACCAAAGACCTGTTGGGTGCATCAGACGCCGTTCGCGATATAATCGCCCCGAAACCGAAAGGCGATCAATCGACCACGGAAGGTGCCTACGGTCGAAAAGAGCGTCAGGATATGGAACGCCTGATCGATTCCAGCCAGAGTCAGAACTGAACAGATAACATCTAACTATCAGGAAATCGTCGAATCATGAACCGCCCCCCGTCATTTCCGCCCCATCCTCATCTGCCCTCCCCGGAAGATACCGAATGGCTCGACGACATGAGCCCGAAAGACGAATGCGGGCTGTTCGGAATTTTTGATCACCCGGACGCGGCTACTCACACGGCGCTGGGTTTGCACGCGCTTCAGCATCGCGGTCAGGAGGCAGCCGGTATCGTTGCCTATGATGGTGAACAGTTTCATTCACATCGCGCCATCGGACTTGTCGGAGACCATTTCAGTTCACCAAAAACAATGGACCGGCTGAGCGGCAGCTATGCCATTGGTCATGTTCGCTATTCGACAACCGGGGATTCGGTCATTCGGAACGTTCAGCCCCTGTTTGCCGAGTTCAAGTTTGGCGGTTTTGCCGTCGCTCACAACGGCAATCTGACCAACGCATACAAACTACGCCGCCAGTTAATTGACCGGGGCTGTCTGTTTCAATCAACCAGCGATTCGGAAACGATTATTCATCTGATTGCCCGAAGTGAATTCGGGAAAGTGGTAGATCGTCTGACAGACGCCATCAGCCATATTGAAGGTGCCTATTCGCTTGTTGCCCTGTCCCAGAAAAAACTGATCGGACTTCGCGATCCTTATGGCGTGCGTCCGCTGGTAATTGGGCGTCTGGGGGACTCCTATATTCTAACGTCAGAAACCTGCGCACTGGATATTATCGGTGCTGATTTTGTACGCGATGTTGAACCCGGCGAGATCGTTGTCATTGACGAGACCGGACTCAACAGTGTCAAACCGTTTCGCGCCCGTCCCAGCCGGTTCTGTATTTTTGAATACATCTATTTTGCCCGACCCGACAGCGACGTCGAAGGCAAGAACGTATATAATATTCGCAAGAAAATCGGCGCCGAACTGGCCCGCGAAAGCAGCGACTTGAGTGCTGACGTTGTCGTACCGGTCCCGGATTCAGGCGTACCCGCCGCCATCGGGTATGCTGACGAAGCGGGAATACCTTTTGAACTGGGGATCATCCGCAACCATTATGTCGGGCGCACAT
>JAJFIJ010000270.1 GCA_021775105.1 Rhodospirillales bacterium
CGCACCGCCGCGATGTATCCTCGCTGGGTGCAGGCGGTGAACCCGCGGACAGTCATGTCTGCGATCATACGCTGACGCAAGGGGCTGGTGGATTTGTCTGTCATGGGTCTGCTCCTGTTCTGAGTTCATGGTTGGGGAACCACAATCTCAACACAGGACAGACCCTGCCCGTTAATATTCTGAAATGAAAAAATGAAAACTACCGCATTAGCGGTTTAGTCCGTTGGCTAAATTCTGAAGTACATTCGTTCGTCAGATAACGACTGCAATACACCGATCAGCAGACCTCACGCCTTATGGGCAGTTATAGGAGCACTGATAATAACCTATAGAGATCGCCCATGCGGTCCTCCGGGCAGGAAGGAACGCGCAGGCGATATTGCCGATCATTCGGCATGGGCCAAAATGTATCGTCAAGCGTTTCTGACGATCTCCGGCGGGCCTCATGGGCGACCGGAACGGCGGCATATCAAGGTCTTGTTTCGGCCCATGCCGAACGCCCGGCAATCAGCGTCGCGCTCGCCTCGCGATACCCCGTATCGCCACGGCGCACGCTCCTTGCCGAAAACCTTGCTATGCCGTCTCTATGAGTCATTATCAGTGCTCCTTGGTATTAGTATTTTTGCGCAAAGCCAGAGCCGAATTGCAGCCAGTTCGATCATTGCATGGTCGTTGTCGTTAAGTTTTTTACATCTTGTCTCCTTTTTATGAATACATGACTTAATCCCCTTGGCGCTGGAAAAATACGCTGAGCCCGATTATAACCACATCCGGTTTTCCCTGTTTTGTGCCCGGATTAAATCATGACCATCGAATCCCTGATCGCCCTGCTGCTTGTCAGTATCATTGCCAAGATTGTGCCGGGGCCGGGCGTGTTTGCGACGGCGGCCCAGTCCTTGACCTACGGCTTTCGCTCGGCGCTGTTTTTTGTTGGCGGGATCATGCTGGGTGACCTTGCCTATATTCTGGCGGTGCTGCTGGGTCTGGCGGTGATTGCCCGTGAATTCAACGAAGTTTTTTTCGCCATACGCCTGATCGGCGGTGGGTACCTGATTTATCTTGGTTACAAAGCCTTCACCTCGGTTCCCGCAATAGAGGCAACGTCAGGTGCCGGAACAGGACATAGTCCGAACAAGGCGTTTTTCAACGGCTTTCTGCTGACGCTGGGTAACCCCAAGGTCATTCTGTTTTACGTCGGCATCATGCCGACCTTTGTTGATATGGCGGCCATTGGCGGCGTTGATATCGCCATCCTTTGTATCCTGCTGACCCTCGATCTTGGCTGTATTCTCAGCCTCTACGCTTATGGTGCGCACCGGGCACGCCAGTTGTTCACGTCAACCAAAGCCCTGCGGCGATTGAACCGCGGATCCGGCGTTGTCCTTACCGGGTCCGGCGTCGCCGTCATCACCACCTCCTGACATCAGGAATGACTTCACCCCCCAAACTTCAGGAATTTCCGACATGACAGATTTCAAGACAATCGATGACATCGACGTTGCGGGCAAACGGATTTTCGTGCGTCTCGACCTGAACGTGCCCATGAAAGATGGCGTGATTACCGACAGCACGCGGATTGATCGCAGTCTGGCGACCCTGAAGGAACTTTCTGAAAAAGGCGCGAAAGTTATCGCCACGTCACACTATGGACGGCCCAAGGGTGAGGTTGTCGGCAGCATGTCGCTGCGCCCGGTGGCCGCCGCGTTGGGGCATGCCCTTGGCCGTGACATCCCGTTTGCCGCTGACTGTATTGGACCGGCGGCGGAGAACGCCATTTCGCGCCTGAACGATAGCGATATCGTGGTCCTGGAAAACCTCCGCTTTCATGCCGGCGAAGAAGGAAATGATCCGGTATTTGCCAGACAACTGGCCGGACTTGCCGATATTTTCGTCAACGATGCTTTTTCCACGGCGCATCGGGCACATGCCTCGACGGAAGGCATCACCCATCATCTGCCGTCAGCGGCGGGACGCCTGATGCAGGCAGAATTAACGGCCCTGAGCAATGCGCTCGGCGCACCGAAGCATCCGCTCGCAGCACTTGTTGGCGGGGCCAAGATATCGTCGAAGATGGACGTGCTCGGCAATCTTGTCGCTCAGGCCGATGTTGTCATCATCGGCGGCGGCATGGCCAATACGTTCCTGTTTGCACAAGGTATCGATATCGGCAAGTCACTGTGCGAAAAGGACATGGCCGATCAGGCCCGCGATATCCTGACCCGTGCCGCCGAAGCCGGGTGCGAAATCGTCCTGCCGCTGGATGCGACAGTGGCGACGGCATTTGCCGAAAACGCACCAAACAAGACCGTGACACTCGATTCCGTTCCCGCCGACGCGATGATCCTTGATGTCGGCCCGGCCTCGGTCAACGATGTCGTCGAGCGCCTCGGCCAGTGCAAAACCATCGTCTGGAACGGCCCGATGGGGGCGTTCGAAATCTCGCCGTTCGACGTCGGCACCAACGCCGTCGCCCGCGAAGTGGCCCGCCTGACCAGAGCCGGTCAAATGCTGTCTGTTGCCGGCGGTGGCGACACGGTTGCCGCACTTGCCAATGCCGGTGTGGTTGACGCCTTTTCCTACGTCTCAACCGCTGGCGGGGCGTTTCTCGAATGGCTGGAAGGCAAGCAACTGCCGGGCGTCGCGGCACTTGAAACCAGTTAGCCCGATTTTGCGCGCGGGATGCTTGAATGAAGAAATTCCTGATTAATATCTGTCTGCTCGCGGGATCCGTCACGTTCGGCATCTCCGTTATGGAATGGAGCGTGCGGGCATTCTTTCCGCAGCCCCTGGTGCGCGCTTATAACACTCCCGATATCGAACTTGGCACCTATCTGACATCAAATGCCGTTTACGTTGACCAATATACAAAAGAACACCCTTATGAAGTTCGCACCAATTCCATGTCATTTCGCATGGATGAAGAAGTTGATATGTCGCCCGACAGGGACCGCATATTGGTCTATGGGGACTCGTTTACTTTTGGTTGGGGACTGGAGATTGAGGATACCTATTTCCGCCTTTTGAAACGCGCCGTCGAAGCTGGAATGCCACGACTTCAGCTCATTAATGCCGGTGTTGGCGGTTATTCGACAGGTCATATCAAAAAACTGATGGAGCGGCACCTTCCGGTATTGAGGCCGTCAGCGATTGTCTATTTTTTTAACAATAATGATCTTGTCGACAATGCTATTCGCGATAATGATTATCAGGTCACGCAATACCGGTTCGGAGAGGACGGAGAGGTTGAACTAACAGATGTCCAGCCTTTTTCACCGTGGAAGAGGTATCTGCTTAATTACACACCCTATGCCTGGCTAAACAAACACTCCCATCTGTTCGTTCTGGGCAAGGATATTCTTAAACGTCTGTTGAATTGGAAGATGCAGCTCCAAATTCCCGATGTTTCCAGTCCCGTCGCCATCAATACCCAACCAAGCTTTACAACAAAGGTCCCTGAAACCCTGGGCAGTGACTCCAGACTCCGGAGTCTTGTCAAAATCAGCGAAGCTCACGTCCGGCGTATTAGCCAAATTGCCCGCAAGCATGACGTTCCGGTTTTCCTGATCTGGCTGCCTGCACCGGAAGAAATGTTCCCGCCTGAAAAAATGACGGCGCAGCAGAAACTATTGGTTCTGGGACGGGGTATGTTGGCCGAACAGGGGCGGAAAAATCCGGGAATGGATTTCGCAGATATAACTGATTCGATAAAAATGACGCCCGAATGGCTGGCACAAAGCGGATCGTTGAGATTATCGGATGGTCACTTCAATGCCGCCGGTTCGAGATGGTATGCTGATCTGGTAAGGCCTGCTCTTATGGAATACCTTCGAAACCACATGAAAATTTCAACGACTGACTGACAATCCCGAAGGTCGCACGTTTCTGGAAAAATCGGAAGGCAAGCAACTGCCGGGCGACGCGGCGCTTGAAATTGGCGGATCAGGCTTTGCGGTTACTCTGCGGATCATAGGGCGAGAGCGGGGTTTGTGAAGGCGACTGGCCCTGACCGCTGCCGCGCTTGCCGGGAATTTTCGAGATGATGTCGTCGAGCATGCTTTGCAGGTATTCGGACTGCGACAACAGCTTGTTGGTCGCATCAAGCGCCTGCGACGACGCCGTCGAGGCGATTTCGTTGGCCATTGACGAGACGTTTTCCATTGAGATGCGGACCGCCTGCATGGTTCGTTCGGCGCGTTCCGTCGCTTCGCGGATACCGTCGAAGCGTTGCAGGGACTCCCGGTCGGAGAACGACGGGTCAACCATCGAGCGCCGTCCGTCGTCATTGAACGGAATCAGATTTTCCGCATCCGTCGGGCGGGGGTCGCGGGAATGGGTATGAAACGCCAGCAGGTTGGTCTGATCGCGCACGGATGTCACCAGATTGCCGAGCATTTCGATTTGCGCACTGGCTTCCTGAAGGGCGCGAACAAGCAATTCCGTGCGCTCGACGTCGGCGGCGGCGGCGGTGACATATTCGCTGAAATGGGCAACTTTCTGACTGACCGATGAGATTGGCCCACTGGCGGCACCGGTCTCCATCATGGGCGGTCCGTATCGCTGTTCATGAGCCGGGGCTGGCGCGTGAGCCGGTGTCTCAACCGGTGTCTGCTCAGGCAGTGGTTCGGGTGCCGCCTGCACTTCGGGTTCGGCGACCGGTTCGGGTTCCGGGACATGAACGGGTTCGGGCTCGGGTTGCGGTTCACTGGCAACATCAGCCAGAAAGGCCGCTTTCGCAGCTTCGACGGCGGCGGCGGTCTGGCGTTCCCCTTCTTCCTGGGCAAACATCAGTTTTTTACGGGTCAGTTCCAGTTCGCGGCGGACCCGGTCCATTTCGTTGAGGTCTTCCCCCCACTTGTCGAGCGCGCGGGCAATCTGGCCGATGCCATCAACATTTCCCATACCCGGCACCGACATATTGCGCTCGCCCCCGGCCAGCCGGGAAGACGACATCGCCATGATCCTGACCCCACTGACAACAGAGCGCATGAAAAACAGACCGATAAAGACCAGCCACAGCACAATCGCCGCACTGCCGCCGGCAAGGGTGTAGCGTGAAAAGGTCTGCACCTTGTCAAGGCCCCTGGTTGCGGCGATGGTCAAATCGTTGGAAAACGCCGCCACCTGCTCCATTGCCGGTGCGACATAGTCGAGAATATCGTTGAACCGTTCGGTTTCGCTATCAAGGGCGAAACGCCGGTTGATCATCGACAGCATACTGGTTTCGTGGGCTTTGAGCAGGGTTTCTGCATCGCGGCGCAACCGCGGTGCCAGTTCGGCGGCGCCGAGAAAGGCATTCAGCGCTTCGTAGCGTTTGCGGATTTCATCGACGCTCTGGCGGGAGCCTGACGCCAGTGTTTGCTTGCCTTCACGGTTGATCCGCGTGATCTGGTTGGCGAGGTTGGCGTAACTTGCCTGACGGAACAGGATTTGCAGCGACCTGGTGGTTTCATCAAGGGCCGCGCTTAAACCAGACGCATCGGCGATCCCGAGTTCGCGCTCGGCCTTAACAACACCGACAAACTGCTCATCATACTGCACCAGCCCATCCCTGAGCGTGGCGATGGCCGGGCGGATGGTGACGCTTTCCGGCATCTGGTAAAGATCATCAAGACCTTTGGCGACAGCCTGAATATCTTCGCCAAACGCCTGTGCTGATTCGGCATCCTTGCTCAGCAGGAACTGCTTTTCCTGACTCTTGATACGGGCAATTCCGGTGTCGGCCCGGTTGACCAGATCGGCGACGGTTTGCGATATGCGCCATGCCTGAAGCGCATTATCAACCTTGTGATCGACATAGAGATACATGCCCGCGAACGCCAGAATGGCGAAAACGCCAAACAGCACGAACATATTGGTCCGCGTCGAAAGATGAATCGATCCCAGTTCGGTGCGGTCGCCAAAGGCTCCCGGACGCAAATCCAGAAAATCATGGCCCGTATCGGCTGCATCAACTGCGTTATTTTGACGGTCAGGCACGGCTCACGCCTTGCTCCTTATTCTAACTAACAAGGGTTATAACACCTTGAGACTCAAAGGAAAACCTCTGATCTGCTTGTGTTTTGAGCCATCCGGAAAAAACCGGATTCATCAAAAATCGCCCCGATTCGCGAGGCTCCCTGCGGTTTTTTTCGAAACATCTCCGCGCTTTGAGATTCCGTTAACCATTTCCGCCTAAATTGCCAGAATGGTAAATTCAATGAACAGCGTGCTCTCCGGGCAGGCCCTGCAAACATCACGAGGCGACGGATACCGTTCGGATACCGCGCTTGAGGTGAAGTCGCGGGCCGCTGTAACCAGTCAGAACCAGAGCGCCGAAGACCGCAACAACCTGCGGCGGTTAAATTCGGCACTTTCCCACGAACAACCTCTCCGTGAAGATGTTCCAAGAGGGTTTTATCTCAACATCACAGCCTGACATGAACCGTCTGGGTCCACTTACGCCTGCCCGCGCCGCCCTGATTTCGCTATTGTGGATACCGGCAGCAAACGCCGATGACCTGACGGTTGACGTTGTCGGCCTGAAAAACAACAAGGGCGACGTACACATCGCGCTTTTCGACAAACCCGATCACTTCCCTTACCACGAAGGCGTGCGGACTGAAGAGGAAGTCTCGATCAGCAAAATGCAGGCGCGCGCCATTTTTCATGACCTGAAGCCCGGAAAATACGCCATCGCCGTCTACCATGATGAAAACGGCAATGACGAATTTGATCAGGGGTTTCTGGGAATTCCGCTGGAAGATTACGGCTTCTCAAACGGTGCCCGGGCATTTCTTGGCCCGCCGTCCTTTGAAGAAGCGGATATTATCCTGCCGAAAAACGGCACAACCACGGTCATCGACCTCGGCAACTAGAGCAAAACCGGAGCAAATGGGTTCATTTGCGAACGTGGATTTTCGGCAATATCAATGAGTTAGAGCGGTTTCGGCGATTCAAAAATCGCCGGAACCGCTCTAACGATCAATCGCAATTGGCGGTGCCGACGCAGCTTTCGCTGGTGCTGTACATCCGGGCCATAATGAACGGAAAATCCGCTGTTCCATAGGTGCCCTGCTGAACGCCAGACATCAGTGTCGTCTGGTTTGGTGTTTCGGGAACGGCGGCAACATCGACAATCTCGCCAGTGCGTTTGATATTGATCCCGCGGATGCCGAGCTCCGACAGGCGGGATTCCATGGCGGCTTTGTCCAGGGTTGCGCCCGGCGCTTCACAGAAATACCCGAACATTGTCTTCCCCGGTTGCCGGTCCAGGTCATCTGCCGGTTTATCCCATTCGGCACGGAATGCGGCACAATTTTGCCGGGTTGCACTCAGGGCAAATGGTCTGACCCACATGCCAGTCCAGCCCGCATCAAACCAGAACGATTCCTCATCCGCTTTCGAGCGGCCTTTGGTAAAATTCCACGTTTCAATGATCCGCTCAAGCGACAACGGACTGTCGAGATGCAGGTTTCTGATATGCAGGTGGCGGGTTGTGATATAGACAACTTCGGCAATGCGGTCGGCCGACCTGAAAAGGGCGTATTCCTCACGCTGGGAAGGATCGGCAAACATCACCCGATGACTGGCGGCCTGACCAAACGGACCACTGCTGAACGCAAGCAGGCCCGTCGTGTCATCCAGCGGGCGCAGGCCCGAACGCGCATTGTCCGGAATTGAGCAAGCACTCAATCCGGCCAAAACCAGCAACAAACTCACGATACGGCTTGTTTTCATAACCACCTTCCGATCCATCTTTAACATAATATAGGCCCAAATATGAAGATGGAAAGGCCTGCTCAGAACGAATCAAAGGTTTTCAGGAACGCCCGTTCCTGTGGTGTGCTT
>JAJFIJ010000028.1 GCA_021775105.1 Rhodospirillales bacterium
ACCGGATTTGGTGGTTCTGGAAAATTGGTCGGGAAGAGAGGATTCGAACCTCCGACCCCCTCGTCCCGAACGAGGTGCGCTACCAGGCTGCGCCACTTCCCGACAAATTCGAGCGCGTTATAGCGTTCTCTGCCGGTCAGGGCAAGAACCCCTTATCATCCAATTCAGCACTTAATACGCGCGACCGATACAGAAATCGATGAGCTCGTTAAAAGCGGTTTTGGTCGGCCCATCATCGAAGATGCCCAGTGCGTCCCTGGCAATTGCACCGTAATGCCGGGCACGATCGACCGAGTCGGTCAGGGCATTGTGTTTGGTCATCAGATCAAGGGCATATTGCAGATCAGTGTCTGACTGTTCCTGATCTTCCATGGTGCGTCGCCAGAACTTGCGTTCTTCTTCGTCGCCCCGGCGAAATGCAAGGATCACGGGCAGGGATATCTTGCCTTCCCTGAAATCGTCACCGATGGTTTTGCCAAGCGTCGCCTGTTTCGCCGAGTAGTCGAGAACATCGTCTATCAGCTGAAAAGCGATGCCGAGGTTCATGCCGAAACTGTCCAGAGCATCAACTTCCACGCCCGGACGTTCGGCAATAACCGGGCCGATCCGGCAGGCGGCGGCAAAAAGCTGGGCGGTTTTCGACGTGATCACCTCAAGATAGGTGCCTTCGCCGGTTTCTGTGTCATTGGTGGTCATCAGTTGCAGAACTTCACCCTCGGCAATGACAGATGAGGCGTGAGACAGAATTTTGAGAACTTCAAGTGAGCCGTCCTCAACCATCAGCTCGAAGGCCCGGCTGAACAGGAAATCACCAACCAGAACGCTGGCCTGATTACCGAACAGGGCATTTGCAGAAGCTTCGCCGCGCCGCAAATCACTTTCGTCAACGACATCGTCATGAAGCAGCGTTGCCGTGTGGATAAACTCGACGCAGGCGGCGAGCGCAATATGACGATCACCCGAATAGCCGCAGAGCTGTGCCGCACCCAGCGTCAGCATGGGGCGCAGGCGTTTGCCGCCCGAGGCAACGATATGCCCTGCAAGTTGTGGAATCAGGTCGACCGGCGAATGCATGTGACGAATGATCACATCATTGACGCTTTTCAGGTCATCGCGCACCAGTTCAATCAGTCCGTCAACGGACGGTTTTTTGCCCTGTTCTTCGCCGAGACTGACAACTACACCCACGGAGACACTCCTCAACTGCCGCAACTTTCCCCTGATCAGGGACACCAATCTCTTGACGATTCCATGACCGACGTTGAGCATAGGTATCGCACTCGGGTGGGGTCAAGACCATACCTGATATAAGTTCCGGCTGAAATTGCCGCCACGGCATTCTTCCCGTGAGATGGCACGCCCGTCGGACATTAAATTCTGCTTTTTCGGGTGTCTTTTTCAGGAAACCCCTACAAAACACAACAAAACACGACATTTTTTCGAGAATTCGAAAAACGGTATCCAAAAAGCCTGCAATTCTGCCATTTTCGAATATTATGGGTGGTGAAAAACACAACATTCCCTCCGAAAAACACAACATAGACAATCAAAACCCCTGTATTTCAGGAAGAATGTAGGGGTTTCAGGGAAAGCACTTTTACGCCTTCCTCCTTTGGCCCATGCCAAATGAGGAAGGGGATTTGTTTGGCGTTCAGTTTGAGGTCAAGAATAACACTCAAACCATCACGTCACCGCCAGCACACCGCACCAGCCAGTAAACAACTCTTCAAAATCGCAACCCTGCAATCCCGCCAAAAACTCATGGCAGGCAGCCACCGAACCCGCCCCGGTGGCAGACGGTCACAACAGGAATGAAGAAATTTTCCATTCGCATTATGACATTGATCGTATGCATGACATAAAATAGGAAAAAAGTCAAGATTATATACCAATTGGTCGTTATCTGCTGGCAACTTCGCTGGTGAGTTGAAATACTACCCGCCATGGAAACACAGCACGAGAATTTCGGGGACATGACCCGATCCTTTGGATCGGAATCGTGTTCCCGTGAATTCGGCGAAGCTGGTCCAGCCGTCCGCACGGCGCAGACTGCTTATACCCATTCGCAAGGTGGTTTTCGTCCCGGCGGCCCCCAGGCCGGACCACAAACCGGCGCGGGGCAGAAAACCACCCAGCAGCTCGGCGCCGACAAGATCGCGCTATTGGGGAATGCGGTCTGGCTGCTGACCCAGACACCGACCCACAAACATCTTTTCATCGCCGACACCGAATGGATGACCATCCCGCCGATTGCCTTGGATCAGTTTCGCCTGTGGCGCCAGGGCAACGTGCCGGTGGCCTTTGCCAAACAATGTTTGAGGGCCTTCGCCACCCGTTGCCGCGCGCTTGTCGCGCGAGGGGCCTACCTCTCGATTGAGGCCGAAGAACGCATGCAGCAGGGCGTGCGCCGGATCAGCCCGATGGACTGGAAGTCCGGCGAAAACCTCTGGCTGATGGACCTGATCGCGCCGTTCGGCGGCCAGGACGCGGCGATGAAGGAACTGAAGGAAAAAGTCTTCAAAGGCGCGAGCGTCAAAACGCTGCAGCCGTCGCCGAGCGGTGAGGGTATGGCGGTGGTGGAGTGGTGAACATGTTGTCCCGAGTACAATTTAGAGACTTGCGCCGGGGTGGGTATGCTTATGTAAAAACCTTTAAATTGCTGCCGGTCCTGCTGGCGCTAATGGTATCGGCCTGCGGGACCGTGGTCGTCGATAAATCCGATCCCAATTATATCAAGTTTGAAGAACTGTGCCGGACGAAAGCCGGGACGCGGATTTATGAGACGGTAGACAATGTAAAAGGCGTGTTTGGTGTTGGTCCTGACACAGGGCTTTTAAAATACCGTTACGAGTTCGTTGAATATGAAACCGACAGAACTGTGCCCAAGCGCAACCTAAAATACTCCTATGTTACAGCACCCGGCTTAAACCGCTACACGTTGGAAGATGCCGATCATCCCAATTGCCAAAATTTCTACAAACTGTATGCGCATGTACTCAAAGCTGGACGGGAACTGCCAAAAAAATTTGGCGGGAAATGTATTGCGACGTGGCCCATAGAGAAGGTGTCCACGAAATATAAATTCTCTCGCGGCCGCAGTAAAAATTGGAACGATGATGATCTAGGTACGTTTTCAGAAAGATGGGCAAAATTCACTAGTAATGATGACCAGAAGATATATGCGACACATTTTGGAATTTGGTATACCCCATTGAATTCTCGCAAGGGTTTTAACTCTAGACAATACATTGGCGTTCCATGCCACGACAGAAATTCTCCAGAATATTTCCCCCCCCCGATTACTTCGATCTTTAAACCGAAAATCAAACCTCAGCTAAGGTAACGTTCTATGACCAAAGCTTTAAATGATCAGTTTACAAATGACCTTTAATTCCGGGGACACCTTACTTATATCCAAATGATCTGATACTCTCCTCTGCAATGATCTCCCGAATTAAGGGGACACGATCCCGATCCCTTTGGGATCCCGTCATGTCCCCATAATTCTTCCAGTGATGCAGGTTGAAAAGACAGCGGTATGGCGAGATTGGCGCGCGTCGTTGCGCCGGGGGTGCCGCATCATGTGACCCAGCGGGGCAACCG
>JAJFIJ010000271.1 GCA_021775105.1 Rhodospirillales bacterium
CCGCTTTCGGGGGATCACTGCCGTCACCTGCCAGTGCCTACTCGCCGCCGCCGCCCAGAATATGAAAAAAATCGCTCTCGCAATGGCTCCCGTTACGCTCAAGGCCGGTTGAGCCGCGACAACCGCTATCGGTCAAATTCCTAATAGCCCCATTTTATATCAAAACAAAACCCCGCCTTAAAAATGACGGGGTTTGTCAACGTTCTGGGACCCACGGGTCTGTTCAGCACTAACGACCGGGTTCTGAAAACACAACGCCCCGGCCATAGTCAACGTCATTATCAGGGAACGCCAGTATACCATTTGCTAATGATAACAGGTTTTCAGCGATCGTGAATTGTTGATACATTCCCGACTGAATTACCAACGAACGGGTTTCAGGCGGAGCAATTTGAACGGCCCGGCGGACAGGGTACGATTTTCAAGGGTCAGATCCAGATCGAGATACCGCTCGCCACCGCCGTCGGGGGTTTTCGAAAGCGCCCCCAGGACAAGCTTGGCCGCCAGCGAGTCCCGCCCCTTGATCAAACCGGTTTCGGCAAGGCTATCTATTGTTGCCATCACGCCACGGGCCCGGGTGGCAAACGCCGCGGTGGGTTGCAGTCGGGAATCAAGTGCCACCGTGCCTTCACCCGCCAATCGCAGGGACGAATAACCGACATCCAGAGCTTGCACTTTCAGTTTGCCGCCCCTGTCTCGCCACGACGACAGGGCCTCCTTCAAAGATCCGCCGCCAAGAACTTCGTCAAACTGGCCTTTGGCATCAACGTGCTGCAAACGGGAGCCTAGCGGTGCGCGCAGCGTTTGCGGAACCCGAAGATCGCGAAGGCGCATCCGCCAGTCAGTTTGTTTCGGGTTTCTCTGTTCAACGTTCATTTCAAACGCGCTCAGCGTGAAGGTTTGATCGCGCGCCTCCAGATGGAGTTTCAGGTTTACACCCTCAGCCACAATCCCCTGAGCTCGTCCCTCGTCCAGCCTGACATATCCACCAAAGTTAGCGGCGGCCAAGGTAAAGGGTTCCGCCTGCCCGCCCATAAGGACCTGCCCCTTATGTAGCCCACCCAGATCGAAATCGACTTCAGTCAGCGACCAGGGTTTGCCCGACAATTCGAGTTTTTCGCCCTGCCACGCCCAAACCCCGTTCTGCACCTGTGGTAGGGCAATCTCAACACGAATGGAAAAAGGGAACCCGTCTGTCTGACGATTTTTGTAACTGACCTGCCAGCCTTCTGTACGGCGTTCGGCGATCCAGTTGTCTATCGCCACTTCGGTTTGCGTCACGGCAATCCACCACCAGATTGCGTAACCGCCAAGCAAGGCCAACAACATCGCAATAATGGATATTCCGACCGCTCTCCGGTGCACGGGTTGCGACGATACCTCAGCTTTGATACGGGCGGAGGACGGATCAGACATCGGTATAAATCAGTGCGATCAGCATGCCCCTTTATAAGGCGTTGCACCCCGGCGGGGAAAGACATAGCCTGAATCTCCGAAGCCCTGTCGGCCAGAAACCCGGACGTTCATGAATTCCAATTCTCCTGAAACAACAGACAAACAAGCAGAGCCCGTGTGGATTGCCGCCATGCCCGGTCTGTTTGTTCTGCTTTGGGCAACCGGTTTCATCGGCGCAAAATGGGGGCTGCCCTATGCCGAGCCCTTCACCTTTCTCGCCATTCGCTTCGGGATTGCGGCAATTCTGTTTGCCCTGATTGCGCTGTTATCGGGTGCCGAATGGCCAAAAACCTTTGCCGAAATACGCAATGCGGCGATTGTCGGAATCCTTATCAACGGCACATATCTTGGCGGTGTATTCTGGGCCATCGGTCAGGGCACCCCGGCCAGCATTGCCGCCATTGTCGTTGGCACCCAACCGCTGCTGACCGCCGCACTGGCGTTTCCGATATTGGGGGAGCGGTTGAACCGGGTGCAATGGTTCGGACTGCTGATGGGGTTTGCCGGTCTGGTTATGGTGGTCTGGAAAGGTTCTGGCACCGGACCGCTGGCGGGGATTCTGGCGACCATAATTGCGCTGATCGGGATTACGCTTGGCACCTTTTATCAGAAACGCTTTGGTGGCGCGCACAATATGCGTTCGGCATCCTGTATCCAGCAGGCTGCGGCATGTGGCGTCGTCGCCATTCTGGCATTTACTTTGGAAACCCGGGAGGTCAACTGGAGCGGCGATTTCATTTTCGCCATGTCGTGGCTGGTCTGTGTGCTCTCGATCGGTACTTTTTCGCTATATTATTTCCTGATCCGCAGAGGGGCTGTATCGAAAGTATCGAGCCTGTTTTATCTGGTACCGCCGGTGGTTGCCATCGACGCCTGGCTGCTGTTTGACGAGGTGCTTGACCTTCGCCAGATCGCCGGCATGATTCTGGCCGCTGCGGGTGTCGCACTCGTCACCCGCATTCAGACAACCCGGCACTGAACCGATATGGAACCTTCAGCACAAGATATCTGGGTATTTGGGTACGGGTCACTGATGTGGCGACCCAACTTTCCCCATGTTGAAATACGCCCGGCACTGCTGCGCGGATATCATCGTGCACTTTGCATTTATTCAGTGGAATACCGGGGAACCTACGAAACACCGGGACTGGTATTCGGCCTCGACCGGGGCGGTTCCTGCCGGGGCCTGGCCTTTCGGGTTTTGGAAAACGATGTTAGCGAAGTGATGAATTATCTGTATGAGCGTGAAATGGTGACCGGTGTTTACCGGCCCCGCTGGTGCCCTATCGAAGTTGGTCAGGGATCGTCAAAAGAAACCGTACAATCCTATCTGTTTGTTGCCGACCCCGATCACAGCCAGTACACCGGCAAGCTGGACGATGACGACGCCGTCAGAATTGTTCTTCAGGGGCATGGCAAGGCAGGCGCGTGCATTGACTACCTGACCAACACCTTTGATCACCTCAGGGAACTCGGCATTCACGACCGGGTACTTGAACGGATTATTCGAAAAGCCAAAGCGGTTTCGGGTTCCGGATAAAGCAAATCCCGCGTGGACGAAATTATTCGCGACGACAAGTTTATTGAAAAAAACTAAAGCAACTGGCTTTCAAGGAACGCGGCAAGGTCAAGCGCCCGCCGACGGCGCAAATTATTTTTATTCTTGGAGCCCTTGATCATCCTCACTTCCTTGACGAATTTGATGATGCCGATAATTTTCAACGCCTCCACCAACGCTTTCTTTTCCGCCGCAGGAAGTCTGGCTTTCTTGACATAAGCGGAGACAAACTGATCATAGCGACTGAAATCGGTGAAATCCGGGTTTTTGCTGCCCCAGGAAAATTCGATCCCGCCATCGACCACATCGAACACCCGCGGCCCATAAAAAGCATTCTGGAAATCGAACAGATAAATATCTTCGCCGTCGACAATGACATTTCTCGGCGTTACGTCGCCATGATTATGAAGGTTCAGAAGTCCCTTTTTCGATGTCAGTTTGGCAAACGTCTTCTCAAGCTCGTTATAGACAAGCTCCAGGCAGGAAAAATATTTGGCAATATCCTCATCACCGGCATATTCGCCAGCAAACCGATGATATTCCTTGTGCCACATATCAAAGACCTGCTTGAAGGAAAACTTGGTCTTGATATCCATCGGATCGGCTTTCTGCGCGGCATGGTATTTGACAAGCGCGGCAACCGATTCAGTGAGCGGATAATCAGGTTCTCGACCTTCCTTACCCGTCAGTTTCCGAAACAGAATAGCCGGCGCACTTCCGACATTAAAAACACTGTCTCCATCAAGGGTCTGTAGAACTGACGCCGTGGCAACGCCCCTCTTTTCAACACCACGGATCACTGCGGCTTCGTATCTGGCGTGTTCACCCAGACGCGATGAGCTGTAGTTTCCCGATACCTTGTAAACTTTCAGTACGCAGGCCTGTCCGTCGACGTCAACTTCATAAAGCTGGTTTTCAGTCGCCACGTCCATGCGTTTGAGGCCTTTGACCGAAGCCCCGAATTCACCAATCAAGGCACCATGGATTTCCGGATACCCACCACCGTTGTCGCGATCATAAATCAGTTCCGCCTTGAATTTGGTCAGGAACTCATCTTTCAGTTTCTCATCTCCCCGCGACGGGAAATACAGATAGGCGTCAAGCAGGTGCTGGAAAAATTCAATATTGGGGTAGCGTTTGCGTTGGCCAAAAACATCAACCGCCTCGACTTGGCCAATATGGTAAATGTCGCACTTCTTGGTCGGCGAAAAATTAACGTAATTCCAGGACTCAGGAATATTAACATCTGCACCTTCGTCAATTTCCATCAGGATATCTGCATCCGATCCCAGTTTTGCCCATTCAGAGTGAATAAACGGTGACGTATAGGTGCCGATCTGCGCGCGTGTTACCGACCCCATGACATAAACTTTCGATACCGCCTCAATGTCAGCGACTTCCGCCTTGATCCGATGATACATGGCGTCCTTGACAATTTTCTGGCGCTTTTCGTCAACCAGCACTTTCGTTGGTTTGACAAAATACATATCGAGTTCTTTCAGATACGTATTCCATTGACGATAGAGGGTCAGCGGTTCCGTGCTGCTGGGTTTGGCGCTGAAAGGGAAGATGACTTCGGACGCCGCCGCGTCATATACCCATGACCGATAATCAAGGTTAATCAGCGTTGGCGTTTCTGAATTTCTGACCAGAGAAAAGGTATCAAGCACACGCGCCTTGATGGCATTCAACAGGTCCGGGTCGAGAGGCCGTTCGCGGGCGAGATATTCGGTCAGCAATATCATCGTATTTCCCTGGGGCCGTGCCTTATCGGCAAACAGTGCGGTGTTTTCAGACAGGCTGATATCCAGGATCAGGCCCTCTTTGGTATAATGATGTATTTTGTCCTGAATTTCACGGATCATACCAATCCCGGTGAAGATACCCCTGATCTTGATTTCGTGATACTGCGCAACAACAAACTGTCCATACTGCTGACTGTCGAGTTGGGTCGATGCGTTCGGATCCGTCCAGGCATAATGCACATGGTTGGCATCCAGCAATTCGGCAATTTCGTGAGGTGTCCCGGCATAAGGGGAATCGAGATTTATTGTCTTGAAAGCCGTCATCAGAGTCGTGAAGTCATCCCGGTCCAGCAGCAATTTATAATTGCGCAAATGCAGATGATATCCATCAGAACATTCCTCAAGCGAGAGACGCTGCGGGTGATATTTGACGGGATTGGGCAAGCGGCTATCGGTCCAGATGGTGACGCTTTTGGTGTTGGTATTGGGTAGAACACCATCCTCATATTTGCGCTCTTTGATGATCTCGAGCAGTTCCGCCGACTGGGTCTTGAAGGTGCTGGCGAAGTCTTCGAATTCCTTGCGGCTGAGTTCTATTCTGAGATCGCGGTAGTGAATATGGATATTTTCTTCCATATCGACAAACAGATTGCGGTGCTTGGGTTTGTTCAAACCCTCATTACGCGCCAGCATCTTGTAAATCACACCCATAACCACAATCCGATCATTGTCTGCACTTGGCAAAGTTTCTCTAATAAAAACAAAGACGTATGCCTGTCGTCAAGGGCTGTACATGGTATCGTCAACAATTCGTCCAGAAAAAACCCGACGGACCCAGGCTGTTTTACCTGAATTCCGCCGGGTTTTCACTTTTATCTGACGCGCTGAGTGACAGGCCGGTTACAGGTTTTCATCCGGATTGCCGAAGACACCAGAATCATCCGCGCCACCACCCTGGTCGGCCTGCGGTTCCGGCTCATCGCCCTGACCGTCTTCGCCCTGTTCGTCATCACCACCGAACATGTCATCACCCGCAATACCGTCATCTCCGCCGGCTTCGTCACCACCCCAATCACCATCGTCGTTGGCAGAGGTGCCGCCTGTGGTTTGCGGATCCAGGGTATCGTCATCTTCCGGCGCATCGACATTACCTTCGTCACCGTTGGTCACCTTATCGATACCATCGGCGAGAGCGTCGGTATCTACGCCGCCATCGTCATCGCCACCGGATTCGCCGCCTTCACCACCCTTGTCGTCGTCATCGTGTTTGCCGCCCTTACCGCCGCCTTCACCGCCCTCGGAACCTTCTCCACCTTCACCGCCGGTCTTGCCGCCTTTACCACCTTCGCCGCCCTCGGAACCTTCGCCGCCCTCGCCGCCGG
>JAJFIJ010000272.1 GCA_021775105.1 Rhodospirillales bacterium
ACACGAATACCGGTACCAAGCTGTAATTTTTGTAGCTTCTCAGACTATTCAACACGTCACACGGTTACTCATCATGTTTGGGTAATTGCAGAATTCGGCTTCTGCGCTCCCCGGATTCATCTTACATTCCAAGTCGATTCCCAGTTCATTTCGGCCTGGGTCAAGGTCCGTCAGTATTGAAACCACCGCATTTAACGTGTGCGTTGCAGCACGTATGAATACAACGGTTTCAGCTACGTTCGGGAAGGACACTAGCAACGTTTTGCAGGTGCGTTGTTGATATATGTCAATTCCAAATGCGTTTTTTTGGTCAATATTGCCCCATGATCAAATCACCGAATTCCGTTCTTGCGGACGCACCACCAATCACCTCTCCGGGCCATCTGTTTTCAGTCGTTCTGGCGCTCGGGCAAAACACAATAAAGTTTTGTGAGCGCCTCGCGCTTGAGATGAAAAGTATGCAAAATGATGATACGGCGCAGGTCTTTGATGACCTTGCCCACCGGGAGCGTGAGCACATCAATTCTGTTCGTGAACAGGCTGAGCAGGCGAGTGCCGAGATCAACGCCGAAATTGATAATATCTGGCTGAAACGTGACCTGCGCGGTGATCTGGCCCGTGAAATTGCCGACAACCCCTATCTGATGACACCGTATCGCGCGCTTCGTCTGGCGGTGATCAACAAGGAACGGATATTTGAAATCCTCTCGACGCTGGCGGCAAATCAGGAAGATGGTGCGATCCGTCGACATGCGGAAACGCTGGCCCGTATGGAACTGGCGGAAATTGCCGAACTTCGCTTGCGTCGACGCCGGGCGTCCAGAAGTGAAGTTGAAACAGCGATTGAAAAATCGGGTCTCGGCAAACCCCCGCTCGAACTGGAGAACTTCAACAAGATCGTTGGAACGGTGCACACCATCATTCGCACACTGACGTTAACCGTTCGGGAAACCTGGGCGTCGGAATTGACTGTTGAAACCGAACAGGTTCTGGATGGGGTGCTGGATGATTTTCAGGATGTTCCCGACGGCCTGACCTCCGGGGAGACCCGGGCGTCAATGGAAGCCGCGATCGGACAGGATAACGATAGCCTGTTCGCTGCCCTGAAAACCCTGCTTCGCGAACTGGAATCGGCGGTTGACCTGTTTCTCGGATACGCCGAAACCACCAGTTCCGAAGAGGTCGTCCTCGCCGCGCAAACAACGGCTGAACGATACGTCCACCGCATCGCCGTAATCCGTGATGAGTTGAGCCTGCTAACCGGAAAATAATGATCTTTGATCGTTTTCAGCTGACGTATTTCTGTGAGGTGTGATTGGAATAATCAGAAAGCTGATCCGAAACGGCTCGAGCGGGGTCCGGGATAAATTCAAGAACCGGTTTTTGAAAGATTTTTTGCGGTCATGTTGAGGCAAGGCGGTCATTCTATGGTCGGTAATGTGAAATAAAACGTGGTACCGACACCGGTTTCCGTATCGAAACTAATCGTTCCATTATGCATCTCGATGATCGACCGGGTTATGTTTAAACCAAGACCCGCACCACTCAGATTTCGTGCATCAATATTGTCTCCACGAACGAACTTATCAAATATCCTGCCCTGAATATCATCAGCAATTCCGGGACCGTTGTCCGATACACTAACTTTTACCATTTTTTCAATTCGTTTGATTGCAACGGTCACACAATCTCCTTTTGGTGAGAACTTCGCAGCGTTCGACAGAAGATTTGCCATAACCTGTAACAAGCGCATTTCATTGCCCAGAACCATGATGAAGGGTTCCAGTTCCTCGGTAGCAAAGCTGATATCGTATTCCTCTCCATATCCCTCGTTCAGCTTGACTGAAAGCTGAACCAGTTCCGATAAATTCAGCTGTTGTACCTTCAGATTCATTGCGCCTGAACTGATCTTTTCGATATCCAGAATGTCATTTACGAGAACCGCAAGGTGGTCGCTGTTTCTGACGGCGACATTAAGCAAATCCTTGACCTCATCAGAAATGGAGCCGACGATCTCGTTGGCAATCAGCCGTAAAGAACCAATTATCGAAGTCAGCGGGGTTCTGAGTTCGTGACTCATGGTGGTAATGAGTTGTGATTTCAACACATTCGCGGCCTCGGCCTCATTCCGTGCCGTTTCCAGCTCCACCGTCCGTTCGAGAACTCTTTCTTCAAGTTCATCATGAGCCTCGCGCAGGGAAAATTCCGCTATTTTACGGTCGGTGATGTCCTGAAGCGTCCCATATGACCGGATCAGCTTCCCGTTGTCGTCACAAACCGGCTCGCCGATCTCGCGGATATGACGGACCTCTCCGCCTGGGCGGATGATCCTGTACTCGACATCATAAGGGGTGGCATTTCTTTGTGCGTCAGTAACAACTTTTTGGTATGTTTCCCGATCATCCGGGTGGGCGCGCTCGATATCCTTGCCGGTATTTGTTACCATCGCCATGTAGGCGTCAGAAGTAATACCATGAATACGCGCCAGTTCGTCTGAGCAGTGATCAAGCCGGTCCGCCACTTCGTCGTAACTCCAATGCCCGAGCTTTGCGATGCGCGCCGCATCTGTGTATCGTGCCTCGCTCTCGTGTAGAGCCCTGTCTCGCTCAGTCTGCTTGGTTATGTCCTGAATTGTCCCCACTGTCTGGGTATGCTTGCCGGCCTCATCGTACACCGGCTCACCGCGCTCCCTGATCGTACGGGTCTCACCGTTTGCCAGGACTATCCTGTAGTCGACTTCGAAATCTGTGCCTGAATCGGCTGCCTTCGTCTGCACTTGGGCGGTGTGTTCTCGATCATCGGGATGGATTGAGTCAAGAAACTCATCCCAGGAATATAATTTCGGGTTGTCCTCGTTGCCCAGAATGCGATGCATTTCCTGTGAGGCAAATATTTCTCGCTGCCCGGTCTCATCCCAGACCCAGTGTCCGACCCGACCAATTCGTTGTGCTTCCTCCAGCCAGGAAAGTGTCTCTTCAAGCTCAACTTCGGTCTGCTTGCGCGAGGTAATATCCTCTTTGGTATGCACGACCTGAGCCCAGGTATCATGGTATTCGTCAGCGATGAAAACGGTGTCGCGAACGTATATGTCGTCACCATCTAAGGTCTTTTCCCAACTTGATACCACGCAGTGGGGCTCGCCGCGAGCGAAGGCGGCCAAAGTGTCGCAGTATGCGGGATACTTGTCATCGGTCAGGAAATTGTTATTGGCAAATAACCCGAACTCTTTCTGTCCCGTTGCCCGGTACATCTGCAATGTTTTGGCGTTGACGTTTAGGATCGATGTTTTCTGTGCCAGCCTCTCCGTCAAGGCTTTGTCTGTTCGGAAATGACTGCTGAAATTCTCTATTTCTTCCGTCTGTAGCTGGTCGATGACCGATTTGACTGCCGACCAGTCCTCGATCCAGACTGATATCGGAATGTGATCGAACAGCGTCCGGAACTGCTGTTCACTTGACTGTTGTTTTTTTTCGGCCCGTCTGCGCGCAGTAATATCGGTATAGGTAGACGAATGCCCGCCGTCCCGCATCGAATGGCGTTGAACATGGATGATGCGGCCGTCGTGCATTTCGAATTCGTCTTCAGAATTTCCCCCAATCCTGCGGATTTTCTGTAGCTGCTGCTGCGCCAGCTTCTCATGATCGCCGGGTCCGAACCCGCCCTTGACGGTGATGTGGCGCAACAATTCGATCATCGGCATGCCTGGCCGGAGGATATGGTCCGGCTGGTACCAAAAATCCGGGCATTTTTCACTCCAGGCGACAAGCCGTTGTCCGGCATCCCAGACGACAAACCCCTCGTTGGTAGATTCAAGAACCGTCTCAGCAAATTGCAAGTCGGTCTCTGTCCCCTTTTTCGCGAGCTGTTTTGCGCCGATAGTATCGGCGCCGTAATTACTGGGAAGATCGGTCATGGCAACAAGGCAATGCTTTTGTTAGATGTACGGCAGATACCAAGAGGTTCGAACGTGGATAACAGTTGTATCAAGAGCTTGATCACTGCTCGATAGTTCCTTTTTCAGGCCGACCACGCGTGACCGCCATTCCATTTAACTGCATAAACTGAGTGCAGCACTGATCCATAACACTTCCGGCAACTTCGAGTAGCCGGAACTATACACCAGGTCGGACGAGTATAGAATTCGTATCGCTGCAGGTTATGTTAATCGGTGTAACAAAATTTGCAGAAATAGAGATGTATTAAAAGGCGTGTGGTTTTGATGGTGTTTGGTGGCCAATGGCCAGTATTTCTCATACCTGCCTTGCCGTAGCGAAGCAGAAATCATAATTGCGCCGTGTGTCAAATAATGCCAGGAGCGGCTAATCAGCTTTTCTGGATGTTTTCCGCTCTGCCAGCAAACAGTCGCCGCACCATTTCCAGCGGCCACAGATACATGCGCCCGACCGAGTGCCATTCTCCGTCGGTTCCGTCGCCGAGACCCATGGTGAACGTCTCTTTGGATTTTGGCACATAAAGCGTGCCGAACAGGGCATCCCAGATCGCCAGGGCAAAGCCGCAGTTCTTGCCGATATGGCGGGCTTCGGTGCTGTGGTGAATCTGATGCTGGGCCGGACTGATGAAGATATATCCGAGCATGCCGTAATCAAGCCAGACATGGCTGTGGCGCAGGTTGCCAATCATGTTGTAGACGGCGATCAGCAGATGGGTTCCGAGGAAGGTGTAAATGCTGACCTGACCGGCACTGATGTAATAAAAAATACCAACGACAATACCACCCAACAGGTTGCCACCGGTGCCCATGATCAAGAGATCAAGCGGATGAACCCGGTATGAGGTGATCGGTGTCAAAGCTTCTGCCGAATGATGAACCTTGTGAAACTGCCAGAGGACCGGAACCTGATGTTGCAGCCAGTGGGCGAGAAAGCGCCCGAGATCGTAGGCGAGAAAAAACGCCACCGTGTAAAGGATACGAATGGTCGTGGCATCGAATATCGACTCATCGCGCGCACCCAGAAACGCTATTAGCCGGGTATTGATCCAACTGCCGACATCGGCGCTGGCGAGGATCAGCGGGGCGAAGATAAAGGCGAAAACGAAGCTGTTGACGATGTAATAGCGATAGTCCGCTTTGGTAGACGTTGACCACCAGATGTTCAGGGAAAACTGCCGACGCAGAGTTTCCATAGCACCTTCGGGGGATCGCAGCGATGTAATGAGCGGAATACCAATGGCAAGCACGGCGGCGGACAGAAGATAGGGCCAGTAGATCATCGAATCGTTATGCAGAAAGGCAATGAACGGCCGGACGGCGATCTCCGCGAATTTGAGTATCTGGTCGAGATAGGGTTCCATGAAAGCACTATAATACAGATGGGCTATTTCTGCTGAATTTTAAAAATTGTAAAAAATTCCGAACGAGCGATCATTTTGACGTGATCAGGAATGCGTTTTGGACGGGTGCCGGGATGTAACCAGATCAGATAGTCAAAGTCATTTCGCCAGTTGGCGGCGATGGTGGTATTCCAGTCCGGTTCGCCATGCGCATTGGTTTCACCGTGTAACAGTTCTGGTGACGCGGGCTCGGCAATCTTCTGCACCAGCGGAATAAATTCAGAACGAATCGCCAGCGGTTGCAGGTGGACAAACATCATCGGATAGAAAGCCGATTTTTCGATCACCGCCAAAGACGGAAGGTGCCAGTAGTTCGAGAACAGGCAGTCTCCGGTAACGCTGTCGTCTTCAATGACCGGCAACAGGCGACTGCCCTTTTCCAGCGGCGCAAGCGCCTTGGCAAATTCCTGACGTTTGGTATCACAGCTGCTAATCGAGGTGTCAACTTTCTCAAGGCGCAGCAGACCGAATGTAATCAGAGCGATTGCGATAACGTTACGCAGTTTATGCTCAGCAATATGGACTTCAAGAGCAGCGATCAGCAGCAGCGCGACCAGTAGGGGC
Source organism: Rhodospirillales bacterium (assembly GCA_021775105.1). Taxonomy (GTDB): domain Bacteria; phylum Pseudomonadota; class Alphaproteobacteria; order Rhodospirillales; family Casp-alpha2; genus JAJFIJ01. The sequence goes on from JAJFIJ010000272.1 coordinate 5,917, forward strand.
ACGCGAATGTGTGTTAACCAGACACCGATCAACCGTACCGGCATGATCAGGCTGATGACCCCGAGAGCGATGATTGGCAGCAGCAGAACGGGTGAGAGCGTGATCCGCCGGGTGATCAGCAGCCAAGCCAGAAGAATCAGTAACGAGACGGCGACAACGATATCGAAATCGTTGAAATAGAGGACCGGCGAAATCAGGGCTTCGATGCGGGTGAAAGGTGACCCGAAAACAGTCTCCGTTCCGACGCCGGACGGGCCGACCTGAAACCATAACAATGCCGGAATGATGAACTGACCGATCAGCGGAAGGTCCTTCCGTAAATCCGGACGCAGACCTTGCCGCCATTTGGCGAGCCGCATGGCAAAAAGGGTAAAGGCATAGAGGCCGAAAGCTATCAGGTGACTGAAAAACAGACCAACAGACAGGATACTGGCTATGACAAATTGTGTGCCAGGGCTGATCTGTTCCGACCAGCGCCATACAGCGATCATCATCAGCATCAGCCCCAGCCCGAAACAGTAATTGGCAAAACCCAGAGCGACAGGCGCGCTGTAGGCGATCAGGCCGACGCATAACGGCAATAGTCCTACCCTGCCGTGAAGTTGAAAACGGAGTGCAGATACCCCGGCGAACATCATCAGTATAGCAAGTGCAATGAACAATTTGCCGACCATCGGTGTCGGCAGGACATACAGCAAGGGAGCGGCGAAGACATCAAACGCAAGGTTCGGAATGATGTTCCAGTCTGCCTGATAGTAGCGTTGCAGATCGATATCGTTCGGCAGGTTGTGAAGAATATGCACTCGAGCCAGATGGTTGAGCATGTCGGCACCGGGTGGGTATTCGGCGCGCAGGATTGGCAGCAGGGTCAAGGAGAGCGTTATCAGCCAGAACAGAAAAGTCAGAGGCCTTGAGAGCGGAGTCATCGTTTGGAAAATTTCTGAAGATTGCGGCGGATTTTGAGCAGATCAACAAACGCCCATACCATCGCTACAGAAGAAAGGTTCGACCCCCCGCGATCATACCATTGGTGAAGCGGGAATTCACGAATTCGGGACCACCCGGCGAGGCTGTTCAGTCTGCCGATCAGTTCCACATCAAATGCCCAGCGTGAACAGAACGGGTCGGAAAGGGCGGTCTTCAGATGATCGGTAACGTTAAAAAACTTTGCCCCGCACTGGGTATCGTAGATGGGCAGGTTCAGCGTCAATGACGCCGCTGTTGCAAACACCCGGCCGAGGTAATGGCGCACTGGCGAACGTTCAATGCAATGCCCCAGTAAAGCCACTCGAGACCCCAGAACGACATCGACGGGTTGGTCATTCAATGCATTCATCAGGCGACAGACTTCGATCACCGGTGTTGCCATATCGGCATCAATATAACCAATCTGCGCCGCGCCCCGATCAATGGCGTGAAGAAGCCCGGTCCGGACGGCTTCGCCTTTTCCCGAATTATTCGGCAATATTAAAATTTCAGCGTTTTTCCCGATCTTGTCGACAAGCGAACGAAGAACATCCTGAGTGTTATCCGTTGATCCGTCATCGACAAAAACCAGACGTGCCGCCGATTTTTTCGCCAACTCTGTGAAACCATCAAGGTCGAGCCTTCTGGCTTCATTGTAGCAGGGGATGATTATGGACGTTTTTGGCATGACGCCCACCAGCTTAGTCCGGGAAGATCAAGACCGGCAAAAGCCGCAGTACGAGACAGCGCATTATCAGCGCCCAGACAATAACCGACCAGCGATGTGATAACTGGGCCATGTCGCCACGCGGTATCAGGTTTGCCAGCCGGTTTTTGCCCAAGGCAACTTTCGATCATGACCTGAAGGGCGCGCACGATAACCGGCCCATGAAATAGCCCACCCGACGCGTTGATGTGCAATCCAGCCACGTTCAACAAGCTCCGCGCGGTTGCCGGGCTGTAGCGACGGTGATGAAGGAGAAGCCTGTCATGGCTGGAAAATAATGCAGGCCATGCGGGAACGCTGAATATGAGGTGGCTGCTATCCCCCAGGTGCTCTTCAACAAGGGCGTTGAGAAAAGCCGTGTCATCCTCAACATGCTCAACCACATCAAGTGCCAGCACAATATCGAACAGGCCTTCCGGTCGGGTCGCCGTAAAGGTGACTCCGGGTGAGGTTTGGTCTTTCAGTGTGGCGAGATGTCTGGGCGTGTAGTTGATATCATGGCAGACAATCGAGCTGCCTTGGGGTAATTTCTTGATAAGATTAAAGGCGAACCAGCCGTCACCGGCTCCGGCATCCAGCACCCGCACAGGGTCGGTAGTGATGAGCATATTCTCGAGAATATGTGCGAAAAACCTGAAGCGGCTGACCTCCCACGGGTGGCGGCGCGTGACCGCTATTTGGGTTTCAATCAGATCCATCAGGCTTTAGCTCCAGTACCGTGAAACCGTTTTTTTGAAAGATGACTTCTTCCGATGCTTTCAGCTCTCCCAGATTATCCATCAGGTCGAGATAATATTTCGCCCCCATCTGCCAGACTGGAATATCGCGTGACAGATGAAATTTCCAGAGCCTGCGATTGTAAAGGCAGGCTCCCGGTTGATCAAAATTGCCGACCACCAGATACGGAATTCCCATGTTCAGGAAATAGGCTTTGAATGCTTGTGCACCCTTGAAATAGGGCACGCCGGGATCGGGACTGGCGGCGCCGGCGACATCGATGGTGCTGACATCGTTCAGGGCATAGTCAAAGGCATAAGGGTGATTGACGACGGCCATGAATTTTTTACCCTTCGGCACGGACGCCTGAATTTCGCGATAAAGCGCACGCTCTGCCTGACCAAGCCCGACCTTGCCCCAACGGTCGGTCAGCCGTTCAACATCTTTGCTCATCATGAACGGCAGCAGAACAAGCATCACGCCACCGATGATCTTGTCGCCGACTGGAAGAGAGGACATCCCGGAACTGCTCGTCGGCGTGCGGGCGTCACGGGCAAATGAAACCACGGTAGCGATAAAGGCGGCGTTCAGGAACGGGGCTACATAGCGATGGATGTTATCGACATCGGAATGGGTGAAAACCCACGCCATGGCGGCGGTGGTGATCAGGGCGCCGATATATAATGACAGGGCAGCCGGATACGATCGCCTGAATAAAAACAGCCCGACCGGCACCATAAACACCAGCAGTTTGGCGTCCAGCAGGATGTTGGCAAATATCTGGAAGTGCGCGTCGAAGTCCAGAGACGCGGAGTAGTTTTCAAATTCGACCCGATGGTTCCCGCGAATCAACGGATAAAGGAAACTGTTCGACGAGCGATAGAGCAGGACCATCCACGCCAACAGACAGACGATGGTCGCCCCGGCAATCCTTGTCAGCGCCAGAACAGATTGTTTCCATTCGTTGCGATTTTGCAGAGCCATCGTCAGCCAGTAACAGGCAACGGCAAGTGCCGCAGCGACCAGAAAATGGGCACGCAGGCTGGCTGCCCCGGCAACAATCATCGCGATCAACCAGATCGTTCGGGCGTTTGGCATGGCTGATCCGGGCAGACGTTGAAGGGTACGAAACAGCGTCAGGAACAGGGCAAGACCGGTAATGTGGCTGGCGCTGTTGAGCATGGGGAAGGGCAAGACCATGATCACCAGCATGGTCAGGGCATAAGGCAGAATACCCAGTTTGGTGCGATCATGGAAAAATCCCAGCGTCAGACCGAACGAGATAATGACCGCAATGCCCCGATCGACCAGAAAAGCGTTTTCTTCCGTACCGACGGCACCGACAAGAGCCTGCAGAAAAGTCTGTCCGCCATAGGCCGCCAGCCTTCGCAAACTGAACGGATCAATCAACGTGCCGGTATCAAGCAGTCGGGCAATGAACGGGAAGTAGGCGATATCGTCATCACCGCAACTGAGCGCCGTGAAATGAACCGCCGCCGCATAACGCGATATCAGCGGGATCAGGATACAAATCAACAGGATGATTTTGTAGCGGTCAGGGGCAGAAATCGCAGATCGGGTTTTCCAGATATCATAAAACCACATAACCAGACCAGCGAGGGTAAGGCCGATCATCAGCGCAGGTGACACCAACTCAAGCAGGGACAGTAGCCCGCCCATCAGCAGAAGCAGGGCCATGCCCCAACCCGCCTGAAGACCCCAATCCACGGGAACATCGTCTGTCACTGTCCCAAGCGTGCGGACAACCACCCCCCCCCAACCGACAAAGGCGGCAAGAACACACAAACCCCAGGCAAACATGAATAAGTAATCTGCGATCATCAGTCGTCGATGGTAGTATCGCCAGTGATGCGGCACAATGCGAGAATGGACATTGCCAGGTTGAGCGTTCGATGAAAACAGAGACCATGCGGATTATCGACAGGTTGGTTGGCACGCCGCTTTGCAAGCTGCTTGGCGTACTGGCTCCGGTTTTTGCCCGTACACCGAAAAAAGACGTTGTCGTGCTCTGCAAGTTTTTCGGGCTTGGCAGTATCTGTTTAAGTTATCCGTTGATTTCAGAACTCAAGCGCCAGGGGAAGGATGTCGTATATCTGACCTTCAACACTAACGCGCCGATGGTCCGTGCCTTGGCGATTGATCATTGCATCTGCATTGACCCGTCATCGCCCTGGCGATTTATGCGCGATGTTTTATCAGCGATCCGGGAGATCCGCGCGCTGCGGCCAGCGGCGTTCCTGAATCTTGAATTCTTTTCCCGCTTTGCCGCGATCCTTTCGGTTTTGTCGGGGGCAGGGTGTCGTGCCGGGTTTCATATGCTGCATTTGCCGGTCGGTGATCTTTACACACACCGTACCAACCTGAATGTCTATAGGAACGTTGCCGAAAACTATCTGCATGTGGGTGAAGAAGCGGGCGTGATTGCGCCGACCACCACCCTTGCATCCTATATCGGCGAATTTCCCTACAAACCTGAGAAGCCGACTTCACTAAAGGTCGAAGGCGACTACATCGTCCTCAATGCGCAAAGCAGCGAAACCATCCAGACGCTTCGGTCGTGGCCAACAGATGCGTGGATCAAACTGATTACGCGTTTAAGGGCGGGCTATCCCGACCGCCAACTGGTTCTGGTCGGGACTAAAGACGGGCGAGATATATATCTGGAGATTTTGCAACAATTTCAGAACGACCAGCATATTGTCGATTGCGTTGGCAAAACCACGTTCGACGAATTTGCCGGACTGATCGCCCATGCGGAAATCGTCGTCAGTGTTGATAGTGGCCCCTTGCATTTGGGGGCCTTCATGAAACGCCGGACGGTTGGCCTGTTCGGCCCGGAAACGCCTGTTCTTTACGGTTATGATCTTCCCTGGGTAAGCATTCTCTGTAGGAATCTGATATGCAGCCCTTGCCTCGCCATATACGACGCGAAAAAAAGCGTGCTCGATTGTCAGGATAATCAGTGCATGAAACAGATCACCGTTGAGCAGGTTTTTGTGGAAATCGAGCGGTTATTGGGGTCCGTCTAGGCGCTCAAGCTCGATTTTCGCCGCCCAGTACTGGCGGTAGCTCGTTATCCCGCTTTCAAGTGTTTTCGTGAAATAGTCCCGTGCCCCTGATGTGTCGCCGACAGCCAGTCGATACTGTCCAAGAAAGAAATACCCAACACATTGGCGTTTGCGCGCCGTCAGGGACCCGGATGCCCGCATTGCCGTAATGACCTCGGTTGCGCTGGCGTCGCCAATGAAAGAGCGGAACAGGATGCCGGGCCAACTGGTTTGTGGCCGGATCTTGGAGAAATCTGCGGCGACTGAAGATGTATCGAAATTGCGGCGAAGCCGTCCGACGTACATCCAGAGCAATCCGTAATCGCTAAGTTCGGCATCCGCCCTCTCATAAACCTTCTGAAAATCGACTTCCGATTGGTCTTGCTGATCGCTGTATAGCTTCAGAATCCCGCGGCTCAAGGTGGCGTTCATGTTGTCAGGCTCAAATCTGATCACATTGGAATAGTCAGATATAGCGGCCACCCTGTTGCCACTTTGCTCATACGCCCAGGCGCGTGCGACGTAGGCGTCGACGAAGTTTATTCTAAGCCGAACTGCCTCGGTGAAGTCATCAATTGCCAAATCAAATGACCGATTGTTCTGATGCGTCCAGCCTCTCGCATAAAAGGCTTCAGCATTCTCACTGTCTTGTTCGATTGCCCGACCGTAGGCCTCAATCGCCAGATCAACCTGGCCATTTTTCTCAAACGCTTCCGCCTGTTTCAAATGTTCGATAGCCAGATCCGGGTTTGCCAAAACCGCTGGCGGAGGAGGAGAGGTGGTGGGTTTGACGGGCGGTGAAAATCGGGGAACGGGTGGTGTTGAACTTACCGGCCTTGGCGCAGTCACCACCAGCGGTTGGACATGGGGAACTTCCTGTTTCGCCGCTTCCTTCACGACAGGAGCAGGCGTTGGCGCCTGTGCAACAGGGGTTGCAGGTTGCTGCGGAGCTTTTTCGATAACCTTGGCAAGGGGCTCGGGAGGGGTGCTGACGGGTTCTTTTGCAACTGGTTCTGATTGCTGAACAGGTTCAACTGTTGCGACCTCTGTGGTTTTCTGACTTTCCGGTGATGATGGTTTCTCTGCAGGTGGAGAGGTGGGGGTTGGCGTTGGGGCCGAGGTTGGGACGGGAGTTGCCGTTTCGACCGGGACCGCGGTCTGTTCTTTGGCAACAACTTCTTCAATGGGCGGGTCCTTGACCATGAACTTGATCACGCCAAGGGCTCCGAGCATGGTAAACAGCAGCATGCCCAACATGATCGCCCGCCACGGGCTTTTTGATTCTTCTTCCTGATCGATAGAACCCGTGTCGCTCGACGTCGCCGGATGTTCCCTGCGCTCGGATTCTGATTTTTTAAGGGCATCAAGGATCAGTGACATGTTATTTCACCGGCACGGGAGCAGGGGTGGGTGATGTGTCCTGTTTATGAATATAAGGTGCGATCAAGGGGGATGTTTCCAGCTTTGAGCGTACCCAGACAACCGTTGATGACTGACTTATCTGAGGGGGCAATGCGGCGCCCATCGGATTGACGGCGAGGAAACTCATTCCCACGACGGCAGCAAGAAGGGCCGCCAGCCCTGTCATAAGGATTGGTCCGGGAGATGAAACGGTTTTGCCGAGAACTTCCTTTGCGGCCTCGTGAGCCAGTTTACGGTTAACCGATGTGCGCCCGCTGGCGTAGGCACCAAGAAGACAGCGTTCGGAGATGGAGTTGATCAACCTGGGAATACCGCGTGATTGTTTGCATATCTCGGCAATTGCGCCGGGTTTGAAAACGTCGTCATCCAGACCCGATATGTGAAGCCGGTGGGCGATATAGTCT
>JAJFIJ010000273.1 GCA_021775105.1 Rhodospirillales bacterium
GGAAAACGCGGTCGAATACTTTGTCTCCTATTATGACTATTACCAGCCCGAAGCCTACGTTCCACGCACCGACACCTATATCGAAAAGGATGCCTCGGTAAACGAACAGATCGACCGTATGCGTCATGCCGCGACACGTTCGCTGCTGGAGCGCTCCGACGTGGTGATTGTTGCCTCGGTCAGTTGCATCTACGGCATTGGTGCGGTTGAAACTTATGCAGAAATGATCCTCAAGCTCGGCACCGAAATGCAGATCGAGCGAAACACGCTTCTCAAACGTCTGGTCGAACTTCAGTACAAACGCAACGACGCGGCCTTCTTTCGCGGGGCCTTTCGGGTGCGCGGCGATGTTGTTGAAATTTTTCCGTCACACATGGAAGACCGGGCATGGCGAATTTCGCTGTTCGGCGACGAGATCGAGACCATCTGGGAGATTGACCCATTAACCGGCGAGAAAATCGGCAGTCTTGACTACATTACCATCTACCCCAATTCCCATTACGTGACCCCTCGCCCGACACTGCTTCAGGCCATGCCGCAAATCCGTGCCGAGTTAAAAGAGCGACTGGTCGAGCTGGAAAATGAAGGTAAATTACTGGAAGCGCAGCGGCTCCGCGAACGGACAACGTTTGATCTGGAAATGCTGGAAACCACCGGTTTTTGCTCGGGGATCGAGAACTATTCGCGCTATCTGAGCGGTCGTGAACCCGGCGAACCGCCACCGACATTGTTCGAATACTTGCCCGAAAACGCACTTTTGATGGTTGACGAGAGCCACGTCACCGTGCCCCAGGTCGGCGGCATGTACAAAGGCGATTTCAACCGCAAAAGCACGCTGTCTGAATTCGGTTTCCGCCTGCCCAGTTGCCGCGATAACCGGCCACTCAAATTCGAGGAATGGGATCACATGCGCCCGGAATCGGTATTTGTCTCGGCCACACCCGGACCCTGGGAGCTGGAACGCACGGGGGGGGTGTTCATCGAGCAGGTGGTCCGCCCGACCGGCCTGATCGACCCCGAATGCATCATCCGCCCGGTTGAAACCCAGGTCGATGATCTGTTGGGTGAAGTCAAGGAAGTGGCGCTCAAGGGGATGCGCACGCTGGTCACTACCCTGACCAAGCGCATGGCCGAAGATTTGACCGAATACCTTCACGAACACGGTGTTCGTGTGCGCTACATGCAGTCCGATATTGAGACGCTGGAACGGATCGAGATTATCCGCGACCTGCGGCTCGGCGCTTTTGATGTGCTGATCGGCATCAACCTGCTGCGTGAAGGGCTGGATATCCCGGAATGCGGTCTGGTTGCCATTCTTGACGCCGACAAGGAAGGGTTTCTGCGTTCCAAAACCTCACTGGTCCAGACCATTGGCCGGGCGGCCCGGAATATTGATGGCCGTGTCATCCTGTATGCCGATCATATGACCGCCAGTCTTGACTACGCCATCGGCGAGACCAATCGCCGCCGGGGTCGCCAGACAGCCTATAACGAAGCCCACGGGATCACTCCGCAAAGCGTCAAGAAGGGTATTTCGGAAATTATCGAAAGTGCCTATGAACATGACTACGTGACCGTCGATACCGGCGTTTCCGGGGAAACCCAGCACGTTGGTCACAACATTGGAGCCGTCATCGCCGACATGAACCAGAAAATGCAGGCCGCTGCCGCCGATCTTGAGTTTGAGGAAGCGGCAAGATTGCGCGACGAAATCCGCCGCCTCGAAGCGACAGAACTCGGCCTTCACAAACCGGGAATCTCTCCGAAAGCCGCGTGGAAACACACCAAGGGCGGGAAGAAAGGGCGGCGTTAAGCGAGTTTAGTAACAAGATCGATCCGCAACTCCAAACTAACGCCTAAGTATAGTTGTTTTCAAATTAGATATTAATGCATATACTCCAATCTCTTCATAGTTGAGAGTTTTAATTTCAAATCTACAAATGAGTAAAAAATGGGTGGTAGCAGTCGAAAGCCTGGCAGCAAAAATAAGATAAATTGCGAAGACCTTGAATTTCAAATTTCTTTGCAATCACCTGATCTCGATACGCTAGCAGATATTGAAGAAGCTGATGTTCTTGATATTGGCCTTCATCACGAGGGCGGCCAGTATTCACTGGTAGCTAAAACTCAAGATGGAAAGATCGCAGGAACAATAGCATCCACGAATTCCCGCCGCGTTCGAGCCTGTATCGAGCGCGGATACCGTTATTCTGCCGAAGTAACCGAAATTGATATAGCGTATTGCACAGTAATCATTTGGTGTTCTCATCAGCCATGATCGATATAGCGGGAGGAGTTTATCGGGAAATCTGCCATGAACCATTTGGTGTTGATGAGGTGTTTGGTTCCGGTGGCAGAGCCGCAGCGGCAATAAGCGGACTTTGCAATGATATAACCTTACACACTTTTGCAAATAAAGAAGGACGGGAATTTGCGGAAGAAGGTTTAGAGGCCGTTTTCAATTTCGATTTGAAAATTACCAAATCAACCCAATTAATACATTTTGAATATTTCCACTGTTTATCTCAACCTCGGATATTTCCGTCTCTAGATGTCTATGGGTCGGGAAGGGAGATTGAAATTTCAGGAGAAACTATTCTTCGGTTTGGGTTTCTTGAAGGTGACGCAAAAGTCGCGGGAGAATGGGTAGTTTATGACCCGCAATCGGAAGAAAAAGCCGTCCACTTTCATGATAACGGATCAACTGCAACGCACCTTGCATTGATTGCGAATGAAACTGAAATCACCCAACTATCGGGGCAGCGAGATTTGGCTGTTGGCGCTGACTTATTGATTTCAAACAACTCATATGAGGTTGTAGTCGTAAAGCGAGGTCCTAAAGGTGTTTTGGTTTGTACCGCCGATCATAAAAAAGTACATGTTCCCAGCTTTCGGACTGAAAAAGTATGGAAGATTGGTTCTGGGGATATATTTTCTGGAATTTTTTCATTCTATTGGGGTATAGAAAAGTTAACCGCTAGCGAAGCTGCGTTCAACGCGTCGATAGCAGCCGCATTCTATTGTCGCACAAGATGTTCTCAAATTCCTGAGTTGTCTAATATTGATGAAAATAAATACCCATCAGTACCAACTGATAAAGACATATCAAAACGACAAGTATATCTTGCCGGTCCATTTTTTAATGTTTCACAAAAATGGCTTATCAGTGAAGCCAAGCGCTGTTTAGAATCCATGGGAATTAAAGTTTTTTCTCCATCCCATGCGGTTGGAATTGGGGGAACCGATACTGAAATTGCTGCAAAAGACCTCAACGGCTTAAGGAAAAGTGATTGTGTTCTAGCTCTGATCGATGGAACTGACCCAGGGACCATATTTGAAATTGGCTACGCATATTCTAAAAGAAAGCCAGTAATTGCATTAGCGGAAAATGTTCCCGAAGGTGATTTAACCATGATAAGTGGTGCCAATTGCGTAGTAATTGACGATTTTGCAACCGCTATTTACGAGACAATTTGGCAAATTTTAGAACTATGACATCAGGAGTTCTATTATCTGGCGGACAAGATTCCGTAGCTATTACGTTTTGGAAACGACCTGAAATGGCGTTCACTCTTGATTACGGTCAACAAATGCGGCGGGCCGAGATTCGGGCGGCAAAATCCATCTGTAACCATTTAGACATTCCACATGAGACAATCGAAGTGGATATCTCTCATATTTTAAGGGATCAGTATTCCAACAATGAAAGTGTGATTTTGTCTAACCAACCAGAATGGATCCCATTCAGAAATCAATTTCTCGCTACAGTGGTGGCGATGATAGCGATCAAGCGAGGCATAAAAACACTTATTTCCGGGCAAGTTTCAGAAGATAAACTCTATGCTGATGGCACCCCATTGTTTCAAGCAGGCTTAAATCAACTCTTCAAATTACAAGAAGGTAATCTCGAGTATGATTGCCCTAGCATCAATTTAAGCACCGTTGAATTGGTCAAAAAATCAAAAATTCCAAAAGCATTGTTTGCTCTCGCCCACTCTTGCCAAATGTCCGACTACCCTTGTGGAAACTGTAGAAGCTGTAACAAGCACAATCAGGTATTGGAAGAGCTCGGATTTTAGATTTATGCTACTGATAAGGTTGGTCACATACTGTGAAACTTGGCTCCGCCCTCTCACCCGCCCAGCAGTTCTGGCCTCAACACCCACATGATCGACCAGCCATCGCCGTTTTCGCCGCGTTCGAGGGCGACGACGGTGCCGGGTTTGAAATGGACGGTGGATTCGTACTCATCACCACAAACAAGACGCGACAGCAGTTTACTCAGGTAGGGCAGATGGCCGACGATCATCCGGTCTCCGGTGATCTGTTCACCCGGCCCGTCCTCAATCGCGCTATAAAGCAGGTCAATCGGATCATTGGGGCCGATCGGATACAGGCATTCCTGAACAATCCGCCCCGGACCCAGCGTTTCGGACAACAGCAAGGCCGTCTGCATGGCACGTACCTTACCGGAATGCACAACGCCTGATATGTTGAACTGGCTTCTGGCGAGAAAGGACGCAACCTTCTGCACGGCTTCGCGTCCGGACGCGCTCAGCGGCCGTGCCGGGTCTTCGTCCTTTGGCACCGCCGTTCCGTGCTGAACGAGATAAAGATGCATGGTCGTCCCCTCGCCGATGATCAATGTTCAACATCATAGCGCCACCAGACCAGAGCGTTCAACCGGACTCACCCTTTTAAACGTATAAGGTACCGACGAAATCCGGGCGTTTTGGAAAAATCATCTTCAACATGTATCATGCCCGCCTGCTCGAGAATACGACACGACCGGGTATTGCTGTCCATGGCCAAAGCGGAGACTTCTTCAAGAGTTTCGTGCTGTTTGCCGAAGGCCAGAGCAGCCTTTACCGATTCCGGCGCAAGGCCGCGGCCCCACCAGTGACGGTCCAGCGTATAACGCAGGGTCAGGCCATCAAACCTGGAACGTCTGGCAAAACCGCATTCACCAATGAACGATTCCGTTTCAATATCAATCAGCGCCCACATGCCAATTGCAGATTGCTGCCAATGCCTAAGATATGCATTCAGCAAATCGAGCGCAGCATCCGATCCAAGCACGCCGGCATTGGTTCCGGCCATATTTTCGGGATGGGTTTTAAGGTCAACAAAATCGGCTTCATCGGCCTCTGAAAAGGGCCGCATAAACATCCGGTCCGTATAAAACTCACTCATGATCACTCTCCATTAACAAAACGACGAATTGCCCGCAATATCAGCGCGCAGGTAAGCGGTTAGCAGCTTCCTCGTCGTCGCAATCGGAGATTGATCGGTTTGAGTTTCATTTTTCGGTCCCTGAACCAGAAAACGCGGCACTTGGTGCCGCGTTTTCCGTAAAATTTGATTGTCAATCAATCAGCCGGATGCGGCAGCTAACATGGCTTCCGCGGCACGTCGCTCGGTTTCGGCTTTACCTTTGCCCAAATCGTCGGCTTCTGCTTCAGCCTGCCGGGCAGCCTGCAAACGGGTCTCGGCCGCAGCCTTGTCAAGATTGGCGACAGGCACCGCTTCTTCTGCCAACACCGTGCAACGGTCTGGAGAAATTTCGCAGAACCCGCCAGCGACAAAAATCCGTTCTTTTACCTTGCCACCTTCATGGATATCGATAACGCCCGGACGCACCGTGGCGATCAACGGCGAATGGCCCGGCAGAACACCCAGATCACCCTCGGCTCCCGGAACCACGACCATTTCCACCGCCTCCGATTTCAGAAGCTTCTGCGGTGATACAAGTTCAAAGTCGACCGTATCGGCCATCTTTTTATACTCCTAGCCTGAAGTCTTAGGCTGCTTCCGCTGCCATGCGTTTGGCTTTGTCGAGAACTTCTTCGATGGTGCCAACCATATAGAAGGCGGCTTCCGGAATATGATCATATTCCCCGTCAAGAATTCCCCGGAACCCCTTGATCGTATCTTCCAGACTGACCAGAACGCCCGGTGATCCGGTGAACACTTCGGCGACATGGAAGGGTTGGGACAGGAAGCGCTGGATTTTACGAGCCCGGGCAACGACCAGTTTATCTTCTTCCGACAGCTCATCCATACCCAGAATGGCGATGATGTCCTGTAATGATTTATAAGCCTGCAAGACCTGCTGAACACCGGTCGCCACTTCATAGTGATCTTCACCGATGATACGGGGATCAAGAATACGCGACGTTGAATCCAGCGGGTCCACAGCCGGGTAAATACCAAGTTCGGCAATCTGACGTGACAGCACGGTGGTCGCATCAAGGTGAGCAAACGAGGTTGCCGGCGCCGGATCGGTCAAATCATCGGCAGGAACATAAATCGCCTGCACAGACGTAATCGAGCCTTTGGTGGTTGAAGTAATGCGTTCCTGCAAGGTGCCCATGTCGGTTGCCAGTGTCGGTTGGTAACCCACAGCGGACGGGATACGTCCCAAAAGGGCGGACACTTCGGAACCGGCCTGGGTGAAGCGGAAGATATTATCGACGAAGAACAGCACGTCCTGACCTTCTTCATCGCGGAAATATTCGGCCAGCGTCAGACCGGTCAGGCCAACACGCGAACGCGCGCCCGGAGGTTCGTTCATCTGACCATAAACCAGGGCGGCTTTGGACTCACCTTCAAGATTGATAACGCCGGATTCAATCATTTCATGATAAAGATCGTTCCCTTCACGGGTACGTTCGCCAACACCGGCAAAAACCGAGTATCCGCCATGGCCTTTGGCAACGTTGTTGATCAGTTCCATAATCAAAACCGTCTTGCCCACACCGGCACCACCGAACAGGCCAATTTTACCGCCCTTTGAATAGGGCGCGATCAAATCAACCACCTTGATCCCGGTGGTCAGAATTTCCGTTTCGGTCGACTGCTCGACAAATTCCGGGGCGTTGCGATGGATCGGCAGGGTCATCTTTGTGTTGACCGGCCCACGTTCATCAACCGGATCGCCGATGACGTTCATGATGCGGCCAAGTGTTTCCGGACCAACCGGAACAGAAATCGGCGCTCCGGTATCGGTTACTTCCAGCCCGCGCTGCAAACCTTCTGTAGAGTCCATGGCGATCGTACGGACCGAGTTCTCGCCAAGGTGCTGCGCCACTTCAAGAACCAGAAGCTTGCCCTGATTCTGGGTATGCAACGCATTCATGATATGTGGAAGTTCGCCATCGAACTGTACGTCGATCACGGCACCCAGAACCTGGGTAAT
>JAJFIJ010000274.1 GCA_021775105.1 Rhodospirillales bacterium
ACCCCCGTCAGCGTCAGTGTCTCACTTTCAACATCGCTGTCGTTGGTCAGCAGTGAGGCGGCTGTGATCGTCACCGCTACATTCTTGCCCGCCAGTGCATTGTCCGCCGTCAATACCGGTGCATCGTTAACCGCCGTCACAGCGACCGTCACCGTCGACATGCTGCTGCCGCCATGGCCGTCAGACACGGTATATGCAAACGTCGCAGCTCCGTTAAAGTCCGCATCCGGCGTGAACACGACATCGCCGTTACCATCAAGCAATACCGTGCCATTAACCGCGTTCTGGACAGAGGTGATGGTAAGTGTGTCGCCATCAACATCCGTATCATTGACCAGCAGCGAAGAGGCCAGGATCGTCACCGCCGTGTCCTCAGACGTCGACACACTGTCCAAGGCGGATACAGGAGCGGTATTCACGAATACTGAGAGAGTTGCGACGCTGGAGATTCTCCGACCATCAGTTACCCGGAACTGGAATGCGTCCGGTCCAGAATAATTATCAGTTGCGCGATAGATATAACTTCCGTCATCAAGGATTTGTACGTGACCATGGTCGGTCTCAAAAACATTCCCCACAGCAGGATCGAACTCGAGAGCACTTGCGGCAACGGCGTCGAGTGGGGCCCCTGACATATCGGCAGAATAAATTAACTCACCACTGCCGCCGGACGTCGCCAGCGTCGACTCCATCACGTTGCCGATTTGCAAATCGACACTATCGGTGGTGGCGATTGGCGGCGCGATAAGTGACAGTGGATGATCACTGAATGAAAGGGCTTCAATCCCGACCAGCGTGTCCACTCCCTCATCAACTTCAGTTGGATTGTTGTCAGTTATAGTGAAATGACCGGAGACGCTGTCGTAGAAAATATCATAATCTGATTGCACTCCGTTATAGACGGCAACATCACTGCCACCCCCCCCATCAAGCGTGTCATTCCCCTCATCACCCTGTAGTTGATCATTACCATCACCACCGGCAACGACGTCATTTCCTTCGCCACCAGCCAGGAAATTATCGCCGATACCATCCGTGATCAAATCATCGCCTGCCCCACCGACCAGGAAATCGCTTCCCTCACTACCATCAAGAGTATCATCGCCATCACCCCCAGACAGTATGTCGCTGCCCAATCCACCTATCAGAGTGTCGTCACCACCGCCGCCAATCAGCTGATCGTCGCCAGCCAGGCCATCAAATGTGTCGGCTGCGGCGGAACCTTCCAGTGAATCATTCCCCGCATCAGGCGTTGTCGCGATGGCCACACCGATATTGACTGTAGCCAGTGAACCGACGCCTCGACTGTCCATGGCGACGAATGAAAAACTGTCCGGCCCCTGATAATTTGTCTGAGGAGCGTAGCGATAGTTCCCGTCAGGGCGCACCTGGATATAACCGTGCGCCGTCGCATATATCTTGCCAAGCGCCGAATCAAAACCAAAACTGTCGGCGGTCGTCAGATCAACTTCGACCGACTGATTGGCTTCATAGGAAAGTCCGCCCTCACCACCCGAGGCCGTCAGTTTCCATTCACCAACGCCATCCAACGGTATCTGCAGAACGCTGTCCGAAGTGACAGGTTTCGACCCCGCAAGGGAAATGGTTTTATCGGAGAATTGCAAATTCTCGACATCACTCAGGACCGTATCTGTTCCTTCGTTATCAACGATAATATCCTGGTCGCCGACCATGAACGAATCCGAAATGGCGTCATATAAAATCCGATAGTCGCTCGATGCACCCGAATACCTGACGATGTCTTCACCGACGCCACCACCAAGGGTATCTGCTCCGCTCCCGCCCTGCAGGACGTCATCACCACCTCCGCCCGACAGAACATCTTCCCCAGCACCGCCAATCAGTTCGTCATCACCTTCAAGACCATCAGCGACAGTGCCCGCGTCACCAAACCTGAGCAGGTCATCACCTGAAGTTCCGGAGAGCGTCGTCCCGCCAACAGATACGGAGACGTTGCCGAGTTCAAACAAGTTAAGATCGTTGGTAACCCGATATTGAAATGTGTCAGGACCGGAATATGCGGCATTTGGCTCGAACTCATACGCTCCTGTTGCTGCGCTTACTATCCTTACACGACCGTGTGTAGTCGCGACCCAGCCGTTGGAGTCGGCGTTCCCTTCAATCGCAAAGACCAGGTCTCGTTCACCTCCATTGGCTTTGACATGCCAGATAACCGAGCCATCAACAGGAATTTCAAGAGTGCTGTCAAATGCTTCCGGTGCAATGCCGGGCATGGCAGCAACGCCCGCTTCTGTCAGTTCAACAACACCATCATTGAACTCCAGCTGCTCTATTTCGCGCAGCAGGTCTGTCCCGTCGTCGCCGTCGGCAAGATTGAAGTCGGTGACCGTCCACTTATTCGTGTCCGTATTGAGAACCACATCATAGTCGGCCAGATTTCCAGCATACCTGGCAGTATCCAGACCGTCGCCGCCCGCCAGCGTATCGTTTCCGGCACCGCCAATCAGAACATCGCCGTCGGCGCCACCAAGCAGCAGGTCGTTACCGCCATCGCCATAAAGCTCATCCCCGCCGCGCCCACCATCAAGAATATCGACGCCGTCACCACCCTGCAGGGTATCAACGCCTCCGGCCCCTTCAAGACGGTTGGCTTCTGCATCTCCGATAATCGTGTCGTTGGTTGAGGAACCAATAACATGCTCGATACCGGAAAGCGTATCACCTTCAGCTTCGCCGCCAGCAGCAGCCGCAGACACAGCCCCGGTTTCCAGATTGACGTTAATACCAACGTCATCACTGGCATAGGTCACGGTATCACGACCATCACCGCCATCAATCGCATCCGCGCCCAACCCGCCGGACAACAGGTCATTGCCAGCACCGCCGGACAGGATATCGTCCCCGTCACCACCACGAACGACATCACTTCCGTCACCGGCGTTGACAACATCATTGCCGGTACCGCCATCCAGAACATCCTGACCGCTGCCCGAATTCAGGGTATCGTCGCCGTCCTCACCCAACAGCAAGTCATTAAAATCGCCGGTCGTCAGTTGATCCTGACCTTCACCACCGGCAAGGATAAAATCACGGTCGGTCAAGGCAATGATATCATCGTCATCCGAGCCGGCGCGGGCGGCGATATCGGTGACTGAAAATTCGCTGCCATCGCTGAATCGGAAAGTCTCGATCCGCTCCTGTGGATTTAACCAGTTTTTGAGAACAATTTTGTCGGTCAGGTCATCAAATGCCACCTCATCAACAGTGCGATCAATAATTCCGACAATCAGGTCATTGCCAGAGACCTGCATTTGCAGATCCTCGGCAACGACCCCAGCCCCGAAAACCAGAACATCGTCTCCAGCACCGATCTGCTCCTGTTCCGTGTACTGAACGGTTCCCGTCCGGTTTTGCGTGACCAGTGCCCATTTGGTGTCACCCTGAAAACCATCGGGAACGATTTTCCATTCCTGATAGCTGGAACTGACCGATCGTGTTTTATCGATGGATTCAAATGCCACATCGGTGATGGTATCGATCCCGTCACCACGTCCAAAGTGAAAGACATCGTCACCGGCACCACCGATCAGCAGGTCATCGCCGGTGCCGCCAAAGAAGTAATCCGACAGATCACCACCTTCGAGGACATCATCCCCGCCAAAGCCGCCAAGAACACCCGTTCGCGCAATATTGTCGGCTGCCTGTTCGGAACCGGGATCTATACCCGCAAGTGCGGTTTCCAGATCGACAACATTATCTGCACCCGGCATGGCCGCCTGGACAATGTCGGCAATCGTGTATTCCGTGCCGTCCGTGAACTGGATCAGCTCAACCCGCCTGTTGCTGTTCCACCAGTCGGTCAGCACCACACGATCCGTGAGATCAGCAAAGGCTGCATCCGGGTTGGCGGAATCCTTGAGTGCGAAAATGATATCCGCGCCGGACAACTGCATCAGCACATCAGTTGTTGAAACCCCAATCCCGAACTGAACGGCATCCAGTCCGGCATCGGTTTCAACATCCCGGGTGACCAGATGGTTTTCCCACACCGAATAGGGTCCGATAACCGTCATCGGGGTAGGGTCATCATAACCAGTCGGCACCTGATGCGGTCCGACTTTGTGAACCCGCACCCGCTCGACTGCCGAAACCTCCACCGTTGTGTAATCGGTGATGACGTCGCTGCCGTCGCCGACATTGAAGTGGTAGACATCGTTGCCGCCCTTGCCGGCAAGCTGGTCGTCGCCCTCACCGCCGGTCATATCATCGGCGAATTCGGTACCTTCCATCACATCATTGCCATCGGTACCGACTGCAACATCGGTGCTGACAACCGTATCGTCGCCATCGCCGGTTAGCGGTGAGATGATGACCGGCACGTCCGAGCCATCAAACAGCTCAAGGTTCAGGCGATTGTCGGGGTCGAGGTACCAGTCGGTCAGGGTCAGGGTATCGGCATCGGGCAGAACCGAAACAACGAGGTCGTCACCGATCTGGTTGAACAGCAGATTCTGAAAGCCGATATCGCCGTTGAAGATCACTGTATCGCTGCTGTCGGCATCGGTCAGGACATCATTGCCGTCACCGAACCCGAAATGGAAAGTATCGGCGCCGCCGCCGCCGCTGAGGGTATCGCTGCCTGCACCACCAGTGATCACATCATCGCCGAGACCGCCGGTCAGTATATCATCGCCCGCGCCGCCGGACAGGACATTGGCAGCGTCGTCACCGGTCAGCTGATCGGCGAAAACGGACCCGGTCAGGTTTTCGATAGAGGTAAACGTATCGCCGTCAGCGTCGCCGCCACTGATTGAACCGACACCGAGATCTATGCTGACACCGGCCGAAGACCCCGCATAGGATGCCGTATCAGAACCATCGCCACCGGAAAGGGCATCGGCCCCGGCACCACCCTCGAATACGTTGTTTTGTGTATCACCCGTCAACACATCCGAGTATGCGGAGCCACGCAGATTTTCAATCGAGACCAGAGTATCGCCCGCAGAATTACCGCCCGACACGGTGCCCGCATCCAGATCGACCGTGACTGCGGCATTCGAAGCCTCGAACGACGCCGTATCCGCACCGGCCCCACCGTCGAGAACATCGGCACCGGCACCGGACACCAGTTGATCATCCCCGGCCCCGCCAAACATCTGCACCGCGTCCGCGCCGCTTGTGCGGAAGATATCGTCACCATCGCTGCCAACCGCCATTTCGGCGTTGGCGGCACCAATATCAAGATCAAGCCCGACATCGCCCTCGCCGACAATCACATCAAACCCGACGCCGCCGTCAATGTTGGCCTGAAGGTCATCCGCATCGACAAACAGCAGATCGTCGCCCTCGCCACCGGTCAACGTGTCGCTGCCCGACCCGCCCGACAGCACATCGTTACCAAGCCCGCCGTCAATCACATCGTCGCCGGCTTCGCCATCAAGCCGGTCATCGGCAGCCGACCCGGTCAGGGCATCATTGCCTTCGCCGCCACCGATCACCACGCCATCAGTGCCGGTGGTGGTGAACACATCATCGCCGCCACCGCCGACCGCGCCCTCGGCATTGACCGACGCCAGATCGAGGCTGATCGCATCGTCGCCTTCAAACATCAACACATCGAACCCGACGCCGCCGTCAACCGATCCGGTGGACAGATCGTCGGCATCGATGACCAGCACATCGTCGCCGTCATTGCCCTGAAGAATATCCGACCCTTCACCACCGATCAGCCAGTCGTCGCCGCCGCTGCCGATCAGGGTATCGTGGCCGTCTTCACCGTTCAGCAGCACACCACCAATGCCGCCTGCCGCCAGATTGGCCGCCGTTACCGACGCCGCATCAAAGGTATCGTTGCCGGTGCTGCCGACATAAAATTCCGCCGCCGTCGCATCGATTGTGACACTGACCCCGGCGGCACTGTCGGCAAAGGCGACGCGACCGCGATCTTCCATCTCGAAAAAGTTCAGCCCACCGACATCGACGCCGCTCGAGCCCGCCAGATCATCCCTGAGCGCCAGCCCTTTCGACGCATGACCGAGATTGACCCCATAAACGGCACCCAGATAATCATCATCAAAACCGACCTGAACGAATTTCGAGCGGCTGGTGATCTCGTTATTGGCGGCGACGCCATCGGCGTCTTCACTCGCCAGATCAAAGGCGGTGATGCCAAAGCGGTGCAGCGCGTGCAATTCACCCAGATCCGTCTGGCCGTTCTGGTTGCTGTCGACCCAGACACGGAAATCGGCATAGGCCGCATCGTCGGCATCGAACAGGCCGTCTGAATTACTGTCATAATCGGCAAGCCCAAGCCCGCCACCCGCCGGGCCCGCGTCCAGTGTGACGACCATTTCCGTCACGTCTTCGATCCGCCCGGACTGGTCGACATCGATAACAAGGAACCCGTCCGTCGGCCCGACCCAGGCGGTTTGTTCAAGGAACCCGTCGCTGTCGATATCGAACAGGACCGATGAGGCCGCCGCCTGCACCAGATCAAGCCCGTCGGCATCGAGATCAAGCACCAGCACACCCGTCGCCGCATCGGCAACCGCATCGGCGGTCAGCGTTACACCCGCATCGGCGGCAACGCTGTCATAATAGGTGTTGGTGAACTCGGTCCCGAGCGTCGCCGCAACACCCTGGAAATCATCACTGGTCAGGTTGTCCTTCACACTCGCCTGATCGAGATTGAGCTCAAGCGCCCGCGCAAGGCT
Source organism: Rhodospirillales bacterium (assembly GCA_021775105.1). Classification (GTDB taxonomy): domain Bacteria; phylum Pseudomonadota; class Alphaproteobacteria; order Rhodospirillales; family Casp-alpha2; genus JAJFIJ01. The sequence continues at coordinate 6,696 of JAJFIJ010000274.1, forward strand.
TTCCTGCCATGTCGCCAGTTCCTGCGGGTCACCAGCCTCCAAAACTTCAGTGAACAATGCTTCATTATCGATGAAATGACCGTAATCTTCGGCAACGGCGAGATCGCCGTACAGATCGGCGACACTGTTCGCATCCGAATTATCAATCGCGCGTTTGAGGTAGAGGTCACCGCCTTCGATACTGACGCCGCGCACGGCCTCCAGCACGATGCCGTTGAACGCCTGCTCGTAGCTGCTGACCCAGCTCTGATTGGCTCCGTGATAGCCGTTAACAAACCGGTCAAACTCATAACCGACAGAGGCGCTGCCCTCGGTCGTCGCGAAGACCTCGCCACCGACAATTTCAAACACCTGATTGATAGAATCAATGGTCTGCGCGGCCATCTCGAGGCTGCCGCCATTGGCCTCTTCGCTGGAGCCGATAACATATTCCCCGGTTTCCACATCCAGATGAATCATCGTTCTTGAATAATTGTAGACGTCGGGCTGGCCGCCACCGAACAGACCGCCGAGAACGGAGCCGAGAAAAGAGCCTACGAATGCGCCTATTAACGCACCTACCCCAGGCAATGCGATTCCTAAAGCCGCTGCCAGTGCCTTTGATGTAATAATTGACGTGACATAGTACGCCCCTATCGCGCCACCAATCGCCCCTCCGATGCTGCCTCCAAGTTGAGCTTCAGGACTATTGCCAACCAACAGAGAGCCAAGTTTACTCCCCGCAAAAGTGCCAATAGTTGTTCCAATTGCCGTAATTCCAATCGATGTAAAATCTTTGGCGGCGGCACCAATGAGTTCGGGAGCAAATTCGGCAGCATGTGCGGTAGAATATATCGGGGTAGCCAATCCAATATCTACTGCCAATTGAGGAGCAATCTCAGCGACAACATTTGCAACTGCGTAAGTCGCCGCAGTGTTGATGGCGATGTCGGAAATCTGCTCCGCTAGAGGGTGATCAAATTCGATCAAATCGTCGATTGGGTCGCTGATGACTCCTGAAATTTCGCTGACAAGAAAATTGGCACCACCTTGAAATAGATTGTGCTGAAAACGTCCAGATAAATGTGGGAAATTTAAATCAACCGAGTCGGTATAAAGAGAATCACCTATCGTGCTGAGCAATGCGTTACCACCCGCGCTGGAGGCAATGCTAAGCGCGACGCTGTCACCGCCAAAGGCATCATAAAGCTGGCCGCCCAATATGTTCCCGAGCGCGCCACCCAAATACCCTTCAGCAGTTACAGGTGTTTGTAGTGAATTATTGTGAACCCTGTATCCACCCGCCACATAGGTATGCAGGTCTTCAACGGCGAAATTATAGACCGTATGACGACCGGAAATTGGTTTTGCGCCGGGATATTCTGCGGGCGAACCATCGGCCAGAACCAGCCTCTCTGCATCTTCCGCCTCACTAACAGCGACAAACGCCCCGCCTTCCCTAAGGAACGGGTGCCCCGGCGTCACCCGCAGGTCGCCGACCTCGACAATTTCCTGATCAGGCGTGACAAAAGTTTGAAAGACCCGCCGCGGCTGGAGTTCCCCCAAACCATCGAAAGCCATGACCATGTCTCCGATGGCGACACTCTGAATGACCTTTTCGGAACCGTCAGCCATGAGGATTGGGGTGTCGGCGGCAAAACAAAAATTAATTTCATTTGTTATATCTTGGCGAGAGATGCCACTTGCCTCTAACGCTTTGGAAACAACTCCGTCGAATTGTTCCGGAGTCAGATTGCCGCCGTTCGCAACTCTAGCAACTAAATCCTCCATCACCACAATAGTCGTGTTAAGGCTATCGGCAACGAAAGTGGGCGGCGGCATGATCCCTTGAAAATCTGGATTACTATCATAAACTGTAATGTAAGCATCTCTGAAGCCAGTTAAGAATTCAGTGACATTTGCTACAGGCATTTGGGCATTCCCTTTTAGAAACACCAGATCAAGCGAGATCGTCGCAGTCACATTGCCAAGGTTATCTGCTGTAACTGCACCCTCAGCAAAAATACCGTCGAAACTAATTCCTGTACCAAAATTCCCTGCAAACGGATTCCCAGCAATTGCTAATCCATAACCAATGCCAGTTGGCTCAAACTTTACCAACCCAACCCCTATATCTTTGAAATTAAGCCCGCCTTCAGAGTTAAGTAACGGCCATAGAGGTAAATCAAAGTTAATGGGCCCTGCATCGAATCCGGTACCCGCGTTAAAAGGTAGCCCTCGGTCCTTAAAGAACTCCTCTACATATGCCCCAAAAGTTTCATCTACTTTTTTATGCGCATCTGCTATTTGAGCTGCGCTTGGGGGGGTGCCAAAAAACGAGTCATAATTTGCCATGATTAGCAGACCTGCATTCTAAGGTTTAAAGTGCTGAATAAATTCATCGCGAGAAGTGCCTGGAGACAATTTCTGACCATAAATTTGAGATATGGTATTCAAGAAAGAATCCGATTGGGCTTCAGGCATTTCTGGCGAAATATATTTCGCTCCCAGCGAAATATAGAGTGCCGCTCTCAGGCAAGATTTTTGCTTTTCTTCCTTAGCTCTGGCATCTATTAAAATAATCGCCCCATATATTTCAGATTTATTGAATGAAAACCTATAGATACAATAATTTATATCTTTATTACTTATTCTTTTAGTTACATTTTCCCATTTCGGCCAACCTAGAAACAAATCCTTCCCCCCCTCAAACATTTCATATTGTCGAGAGAGCGCATCTTTCAAATCGCTGTGAAAATAGACCAGAATGTTTCCAGGTTTATTATATTTTATATCGACGACATCAATTAGCTCGTTATGTGCTGGATAGATTGTCTGTGCCAACAAGTTTACAAACTCGTTATTGCGATCTTCAATAACTGATAGCGTTACAGCTCCGCGTTTGCGGGCCAATACTAGAAATCGCATTTTGCGGCCTTTGGCCCATTTCCAAAGCCCTGAACCATCAGAACGTGCTGATTCTTCTCCGAAAAAAAGGGCTTCGGCCCGGTTAGCCCCTCCGATATCTGCAACCGCTTCAGTCGCTGGAAAAATAGCAAATCGAAAGAGCAGCAAAACAAACAATATTTGATTTACTGAAAATAGCTGAAACACTCCCCTCACCACTCCACCATCGCCATACCCTCACCCCCCGGTGCCGGTTGCAGCGTCTTGACCTTCTGCCCCTTGAAGATCTTCTCCTTGAGTTCTTTCATCGCTGCGTCCTGACCGCCGAACGGCGCGATCAGGTCCATCAGCCAGAGGTTTTTGCCGGATTTCCAGTCCATCGGGCTGATGCGTCGCACACCCTGCTGCATGCGCTCTTCGGCTTCGTCTGATAGGTAGGCCCAGGTGGCGAAGGCGACGGGCACGTTGCCCTGCCGCCACAGGCGAAACTGATCCAAGGCAATTGGCGGGATGGTCATCCATTCCGTGTCGGCGATAAAGAGGTGTTTGTGGGTCGGCGTTTGCGTCAGTAGCCAGACTGCATTCCCCAGCAGCGCGATCTTGTCGGCGCCCAGCTGCTGGGCGGTTTTCTGTTGTGGGCCGGGTTGTGGTCCGGCCTGTGGTCCAGCTTGCGGTCCGCCGGGACGAAAACCACCCTGTGTTTGAGCGCCGGCGCCGGCCGCCCGGGCCCGGGCTTTGGCGCTTGCCGCAGCGCTTCCGGCTTTGGCCGCACTGGCTTTCGCGCGGGCAGCCCCCCTGGCGGTTTTACTGCTTTCGGATTTACCGGTTTCGGTTTTGCTTCTGGTTGGCGCAGGTTTTGCGCGGGCCGTGGCCGGTTTTGCCTTGCCGGAAGGAGCCGATGCCGGTATCCGGCTTTTACCTGCTTTCGCGGATGCCTTTGTCGCCGGTGATTTGTTGGACGGCTTACTTGCTGTTTTGCCGGATGTTTTGCCGGATGTTTTTTTAGCCGGTTTGGCCGCAGCAGCCTTGCTCCGCGCTGGAGTCTTCGCCATCTTCGTTCCCTTCCCAAGTCGGCATCCTTGGGGATGCTCGGATTGATTCATTTATAGTTGCATACACTAATATGTTGTATGTCTGTATGCATGTTCCCATGTAAAAAAGACACGAGTCAAGGGAACATCCAGAGATAATCTTCGCCTGATGATTTTCACGCAAATCGGCAAGTCTGCCGTCATTTTTCTTGGAATTTCGCACAATTTCAGTATTCTTGCGGGAACGATAAAACAGGTGAACACGCCATCCGGGTATTGCCATTCAAAACAATTCTGACAGGGGGATGTTATCTCCAGCAATTCGTCCCCTACTTCTGATTTAGTTCAACCAAAAGGCGATCAAGCAGACGCGGGCAACGTCCCTGTACTTGCCGGTGTCACGGCGGAGGGGGCTGTTGGCGCATCGGATGCGCCACCGCCGGTGATGGACACGGGGCTGATGTGTTTTTTGATGCTGTGTCAGTACCTGGAAGTTCCGGCGGACGGCGAGCAGATCCGCCACAAGCTCGGCAATCCCGGCCAGCTGTTTGAAGATACCGATATCCTGCGCGTTGCCAAGGAAATGGAATTCAAGGCCAAGGCGGTGGAGAGTTCATGGGAGCGGCTCGACAAGACGCCGCTTCCCGCCATTGCGCGCAGGAAGGACGGCAGCTTCTTCATTTTGGCCAAGGTTGGTGCCGGGCCGGACGGACAACCGGCGGTTCTGATCCAGTGCCCATTGGCCGGGCGACCGGAATCGATCTCGAAAGAAAAGCTGGAGGAGGACTGGGATGGTTCGCTGATCTTCATGACGACGCGCGAACAACTGGCCGGTGATGCCCGGCGGTTCGATATTTCGTGGTTCATCCCGGCTGTGATCAAGTATCGCCAGCTGTTTGGCGAAGTGATCGTTGCGAGCTTCTTTATACAGGTCTTCGCCGCCGTCTCGCCGCTGTTTTTCATGGTCATCATCGACAAGGTGCTGGTGCACAGGGGGTTATCGTCCCTGGATGTGCTGATCTTCGCGCTGGTCACGGTATCTTTGTTTGAAGTGCTGCTCGGCGGATTGCGCACCTACATCTTTTCGCACACCACCAACCGTATCGATGTCGAACTCGGCTCGAAGCTGTTCAAGCATCTTCTGCAATTGCCGATCGCCTATTTCGGGGCCCGGCGGGTCGGCGAGACGGTGGCCCGGGTGCGCGAGCTCGAGAACATCCGGAACTTCCTGACCGGCTCGGCCCTGACGTTGGTCGTCGATCTGGCGTTCACCGTTGTCTTCTTCTGGATCATGTTCCTGTTCGCGCCGGTCCTGACCTGGATCGTCATGGGATCGATCCCGTTTTATGTCGCTTTCTCAATCGTTATCACGCCGATGCTGCGTGCCCGGGTCGAAGAGAAGTTCCAGCGCGGCGCCGCCAACACGGCGTTCCTGACCGAATCCGTAACCGGCGTCGAGACGCTGAAAGCCTCCGCCGTCGAGCCGCAGATGCAGCGGCGCTGGGAAGAGCAGCTGGCGGGTTATGTGCAGGCCTCGTTCAAATCATCACAACTCTCGAACATCGCCTCACAGGGCGTGCAGGGCATCCAGAAAATTACCATGGCGTTGACATTGTATTTCGGTGCCAAGCTGGTGATTGACGGCGACCTGACCGTCGGCCAGCTGGTTGCCTTCAACATGCTGTCCGGACGCGTCTCGCAACCGATCCTGCGGCTTGCCCAACTGTGGCAGGATTTCCAGCAGATGCGGGTCAGTGTCGAGCGGTTGGGCGATATCCTGAATACCAAGACCGAAGGCGGGGCCGAAGCCGGGCGCGCCAAACTGCCGGACATCGAAGGCGCGGTGATTTTCGATGGCGTGACGTTTCGCTATCGCACCGACGGGCCGGAAGTGCTGCGCCATATCTCGCTCAACGTGCCTGCCGGTCAGGTGATTGGCATCGTCGGGCCATCGGGCTCGGGCAAATCGACGCTGACAAAACTTGTGCAACGCCTGTACTTGCCGGAATCGGGTCGCGTACTGATCGACGGCACGGATCTCGGGTTAGTCGATCCGGCCTGGCTGCGCCGTCAGATCGGCGTGGTGTTGCAGGAAAACTATCTGTTCAACCGTTCGGTCCGCGACAACATCGCCCTGGCCGACCCGGCGATGACCATGGAACGGATCATCGAAGCCGCGACGGAAGCGGGCGCGCACGATTTCATCCTCGAACTGCCGGAAGGTTACGATACCATGATCGGTGAGCGCGGCGGCACCTTGTCGGGCGGTCAGCGCCAGCGCATTGCCATTGCCCGTGCGCTGGTCACCAACCCGCGCATCCTGATCCTCGACGAAGCGACATCGGCGCTGGATTATGAATCGGAAAGCATCAT
>JAJFIJ010000275.1 GCA_021775105.1 Rhodospirillales bacterium
GGATTGGCCCGTTTGTCGTCCCGAAAGCCATGACATCGACCAATTCTGCAACCCTGTCCACAGCGTTTGAAATCAAGGGCCTCAGTTATTCGATCGGCTCGGCCTGTTCGACAAGCGCGCACTGCATTGGCAATGCGTCCGAATTGATTCAGCTTGATAAGGCCGACGTTGTGTTTGCCGGTGGCGGAGAAGAGCTGCACTGGAGCCTGTCGGTTCTGTTTGATGCCATGCCCGCGCTCTCCAGTAGTTACAACGATACTCCGGAACGTGCGTCACGCGCCTACGATGCCAACCGGGACGGTTTTGTAATTGCCGGTGGGGCCGGTGTTCTTGTGCTTGAAGAGCTTGAGCACGCGCGGGCGCGCGGGGCAAGAATTTATGGCGAACTGACCGGTTACGGTGCTACATCTGATGGTTTTGACATGGTCCAGCCCTCCGGTGAGGGTGCCGTGCGCTGCATGCAGATGGCGATGAAAAACCTGGATTGCCCGGTTGACTATATCAATACCCACGGCACATCGACGCCGGTCGGCGACGTCAAGGAACTGGAGGCGATGCGTGAAGTGTTCAAGTCCCACAACCGTATTCCGTCGTTCAGTTCTACGAAATCGCTGACCGGGCATTCGCTGGGTGCAACCGGGGTTCAGGAAGCGATCTATAGCCTGCTGATGATGGAAAACAACTTCATCTGCGCGTCGGCCAACGTTGAAGAGCCAGATGAGGGTGTCGGCGATATGCCGCTGGTGACGACCCGTCAGGATGACGCTGAGCTGAATTGTGTGATGTCCAATAGTTTCGGTTTCGGCGGCACCAATGCGACGCTGGCGTTCAGTCGTTTCGAATAGAATCTGAATTCCGAGCAGACCTACCCGGAGGGAATAGACGTGTCTCAGCCAACACAGTTGATGGCCGGCAAGCGAGGCCTGATTATGGGCGTCGCCAACAAGAACTCAATCGCCTGGGGGATCGCCCAGACGCTTCATCAGCATGGCGCTGAGCTGGCGTTCACCTATCAGGGGGATGCCTTGGGCAAGCGGGTTCGGCCTTTGGCTGAACAGCTCGATTCAACCATTATTGTTGAATGCGACGTCGAGGACGACGCCAGTACCGATGCTGTTTTCAGTGCCCTCGATGCGCAGTGGGGCGGCCTTGATTTCGTTGTCCACGCCATTGCCTTTTCTGACAAGGACGAGTTGACCGGCCACTACGTTGATACGACCCGGGACAATTTCCGCCGCACCATGGATATATCATGTTATTCGTTCACCTCGATTGCCCGGCGAGCGGCGCCTTTAATGGGTGATGGCGGATCAATGCTGTCCCTGTCATTTTCCGGGGCCAACCGGGTTATGCCGAACTACAATGTCATGGGCGTCGCCAAGGCCGCCCTTGAGGCCAGCGTGCGCTATCTGGCGGCGGATCTCGGAAGCCGGAATATTCGTGTTAACGCCATTTCCGCTGGTCCCATGCGGACACTGGCCGGAGCGGCCATTGGCGGTGCCCGGCAAATTCTGAATTTCTGTCAGGACACGGCTCCGCTGGAACACAACTTGACGCAGGAAGATTTGGGTGGCTCGGCACTCTATTTGCTGTCTGATCTGTCGGCCAGTGTTACCGGCGAAATTCATCATGTTGATGGCGGCTATAACATCATGGGAATGCCCGACCCACGGGCCGCAGAAGATCAGGAATAATGGACTAATCAGTATTCTCTTGCCGATTTATTTGCTTTACCTTAAAATTATTATGGTTATATAAACAGAGGCGACAGGGTTTCCGGATAAGTGTGTTGGACACTTTTTGATTGGATGTCATATTGTGATCATGGATACGCAGCGACCTTACAGTAACGTTATCAATCAGCTTCGCGAAGCGGGTCTGCGCCCGACCCGTCAGCGCATTGCCCTTGCAAAAATCCTGTTTGAAGGCGGCAACCGGCATGTCACGGCAGAGATGCTGCATGCGGAAGTCCAGAATGCAAAAATGCGGGTGTCGCTGGCAACGGTCTACAACACGCTCCACCAGTTCACGGCAGCCAATCTGCTGCGTGAAATTGTTGTTGATTCCCAGCGCTGTTATTTTGATACCAACGTCAGTGACCACCATCATTTTTTCCACGAAAAATCCAACCTTCTGGAAGACATTCCGGAGGGGCAGGTAGAGATTTCGGCATTGCCCCAACCACCGGCAGGCAGTGAAATCACCCGCGTTGATGTTGTTGTCAAACTTTCTGACTAATTATTGATATAAATCAACTGTTTGTACCATTTATTAGAATGATTTAAAGTTGGTTGACTCCAATTTGTGTAACCGGCATAGTTGCCGAATATTGCGGCCCTTGAAAAAGAGGCGCAAACGGAAATTGAGTAACCATCATTCGAAGCATAATTTGGGAGAAGACGAATGCCTGCGCTTAAAGGAAGCAAAACCGAACAGAACCTGAAAGACGCCTTTGCCGGTGAATCTCAGGCCAACCGCCGCTATCTTTATTTTGCCCAGAAAGCAGATATCGAAGGGTACAACGACGTGGCAACCGTTTTTCGTTCCACTGCCGAAGGCGAAACCGGCCATGCCCATGGTCATCTTGAGTTTCTTGAAGAAACAGGTGATCCGGCGACCGGTGAACCCATCGGCCCGACCGGCGACAACCTGAAAGCCGCAATTGCCGGTGAGACCCATGAATATACAGACATGTATCCGGGCATGGCAAAAAGTGCCCGCGAAGAAGGGTTTGATGAAATCGCAGACTGGTTTGAAACCCTGGCGAAAGCGGAAAAGTCCCACGCCGGGCGCTTCCAGAAAGCTTTCGATTCTCTGGATTAATTCAGGGTTTCAGCGATTGAGAGAATTCGGGGGACTGGAGACGGTCCCCCGACGTGTTTGCAGCCTGTTTGACGGAACGGTCCTGTTATGAGTGAAGGCAGCCTGGAAGCCCCGACCCGCCATCCAATTCAGTGGCGAGAATCTTCCTTTTACGATGCCAGCGCGCTTGATGATGAGCTTCGCCGGGTGTTTGATATTTGCCATGGGTGTCGCCGGTGCTTCAACCTGTGTGACAGTTTTCCGAAACTGTTTGATTTGATTGATGACTCTGAATCCGGTGAGCTGGATTCTGTTTCTTCAGCAGATTTCAAGCCGGTCATCGATGCTTGTACGCTTTGCGACATGTGTTTCATGACCAAATGTCCCTACGTGCCGCCGCATGACTTTGATCTGGATTTCCCGCACCTGATGTTGCGCGCGCGGGCGGTTCAGGCAAAGGCCGAGGGCATCCCCTTCGGCGTGCGCGAAATGACCCGGACAGACCGTAATGGCAAACTGGCCGGGCATGTTGCTCCGGTTGCCAATTGGGCCTCGAAATGCGGAAACAGCCTGACCCGCCCGGTCATGGAGGGCATCCTTGGTGTGCACCGCGAAGCCGAATTGCCGAAATTCCACAGGCAGTCGTTCGTTGAGCGGGCAAAAATAGCTCCCACGGTCAACACCAGCGCCCCGGCCCATGGCCGCAAGGCGGTGCTCTACGCCACCTGTTTTGCCAATTATAATAACCCGGCCATAGGCCTGACGGCGCGTCAGGTGCTGGCAAAGAACGGTGTCGAAACGGAAGTCGTCTACCCACGCTGTTGCGGTATGCCACAACTGGAACAGGGTGATCTCGCCGCGGTTGCCGATGCCGCAGAAGAGGTTGCCAAGGCGCTCGGGCCATGGATCGACAAGGGTTATGATGTGATCGCGCTGGTTCCGTCCTGTGCCCTGATGATGAAATTTGAATGGCCACTGATTGTCCCGGAAAGCAAAGACGTCATTCGGTTGGGCGCGGCGACCCGTGATATCACCGAATATATTGTCGACATTGCAAAAAACGAAGGTCTGGCGGAAGGCCTGCAATCGCTTGAAGGCGGCGTTACCATACATATCGCCTGTCATGCCCGGGCCCAGAACATGGGTCAGAAAGGGGCCGAGATGCTGCGCAACATTCCGGAAACCCAAATTGATGTTATCGAGCGCTGTTCCGGCCATGGGGGTTCATGGGGAATTATGAAGGAAAATTTCGAGATCGCCCTTAAAGTCGGCAAACCGGCGGCCCGCAAGGTTGCCGAACAGGGGTCGGGGCACGTTGTATCTGAATGTCCGCTGGCCCGCGATCATTTGCTGCAGGGTGCCGACAGGCTGGCTGACGCGTCCCTGAAGGTGAGTTCCGCCCAACATCCGATTGAGCTGTTGGCCCGGTCATACGGCTTTGAAGAATAAGGCGCGAACGATATGGTTTTGAAAACAGAAATCCACCGTGAAGACCTCATGTCAATGGACGCTTACGGTGCCATCCGCGCTGAACGGCGCAAGCAGATGTCCGCAATCAAGCGCAATCGCCGCGTTGCGATCGGACCGGATGCAACTTTCTATTTCGAGAGCTTTGAGACCATGTTTCATCAGATCCATGAGATGCTGTGGATCGAAAAAGGCGGCGATGCGCAGATTGCCGATGAACTGGTCGCCTACAATCCGCTGATTCCGAACGGACATGAACTGGTCGCAACGGTGATGATCGAGATTGATGACCCCGGACGGCGGGCCAGGACGCTGGGCGAACTTGGTGGTTTCGAGCAGACAATCTTTATTGCCTTCAACGGTGAGCGGGCGATTAACGCTGTCCCCGAAGACGATGTTGACCGCACATCGGCGGCGGGCAAGGCATCATCTGTGCAGTTTGTTCATTTTCCGTTTGATGATCAGGCGATTGCCAGGTTCAGGGACCCGGACGCTCAGGTCACCATCGGCATCGGTCACCCCAAATACGGCCATATAGCCATTCTGAACGAAGATGTCAGGGCCGCGCTGTCCGCAGACTTCGCCTGAAATCTACTCCACCAGTTCGTTCTGATAGACACCCCAGAAATCAACCCGCCGTAACCAGCCTTCGTGATTGCCGATTTCAACCCGGCACCAGCCTTCTGCCTTGGCGCAGCTTTGTACCTCACCAACGGCACCCGCTTCCGCCCTGGCCTTGGCGGCACTGTTTGAATCCGGACGCTGACGAAGGGTGCGGACGGTGCTGGTGATGACCAGTGTCCGTTTGCCAACCAGCATGCTCTGATGAATCCAGCCCTGTGCGCCTTGCCAGTCGCGAACCTTACGCCATGTTCCATATTCGGCGATGACTTCCATCGGCAGATTTCGACGCCGATAGACCCATTCTACCGGATACTGAACCCCCGGTCCGGTGCGCATGTTAACCTCGTCAGCGCGCAGGCTGACAAAGCGGGGAAGCGGCAGGCCGGTGCCTTGAGATTGTGCCAATGCAGGCAAACCGACACCCAGACTCAATACTCCCGCAAGCATCAGTTGGGCCAGTCTCGTCATCAGGTTGGTCGGGAAAGTCATATTTGACAGCGGTTTTCATACACCAATTGTTACAGTGCCATTATAGGTCGTGAAACCCGCAAAAGGTCAAGCATTCACAAGGCCTGTCTCCAATTTAGCGACTGGGCTCTGGACATCCCCGATAGGGGTTGCTATGGCCTCTTGGTCGTCGTTCGTGTCGGAGGAAGAGTATGCCCCAGAAGAAATCCAAGGTCGTTGTTACCCGCAAACTGCCTGATGTCATCGAGACGAGGATGATGGAACTTTTTGACGTCCAGCTGAATCTCGACGATACCCCGATGACCAAGGCCCAGCTGATCGAAGCTGTTGAAACAGCGGATGTGCTGGTGCCGACGGTGACGGACCGTATCGATCTCGGCGTGCTTTCCCATGCTGGCGAGAATCTACGCCTGATATCCAACTATGGTACCGGGGTCGATCATATTGATCTGGCGACCGCCCGTCAGCGCGGCATTACGGTCACCAACACGCCGGACGTGCTGACCGAGGATACGGCGGATATGACCATGGCCCTTATTCTTGCTGTGCCGAGACGCCTGACAGATGGCGTCAACATGCTGCGCTCAGGCGAATGGACCGGATGGTCCCCGACCAGCATGCTGGGCCACCGTATTTACGGCAAGCGTCTTGGTATTGTTGGTATGGGTCGTATCGGTCAGGCCGTTGCCAGACGCGCCAAGGGGTTCGGGCTGTCGATCCATTATCATAATCGCCACAAGCTGCACGACGAGATTGAAGAAGAGCTGGAGGCGACCTACTGGGAAAGCCTCGACCAGATGCTGGCCCGGGTTGATTTCGTCTCCGTCAACTGCCCGCACACACCGGCGACATATCATCTGCTGTCAGCGCGCCGCCTGAAACTGCTTCAACCGCACGCCGTTGTTGTCAACACATCGCGCGGCGAGGTGATTGATGAAAATGCCCTGACACGGATGCTGACCAATGGCGAAATTGCCGGTGCCGGCCTTGATGTTTTCGAAAACGAGCCTGCCGTAAACCCGAAACTGGTGGCGATGGATAACGTCGTGCTGTTGCCTCACATGGGCTCGGCGACTGTCGAAGGCCGTATCGACATGGGCGAGAAGGTGCTGGTCAATATCAAGACGTTTTCGGACGGACACAATCCTCCGGACCGGGTTATCGGCGATTCGTTCTAGTTTCGCAAATACGTCATCGTGACCTAAAAAAGGGCGCTTGGGATCTGCTTTTTAGTTTCGCAAATACGTCGACCTGGTTGTCGCAAATGCGTCGTCGTGACCCGCAGTCGGGATCACTCGGGATTTGCTTGTCGCACCACCAACGCGTTGCCGAGAATACGATAATTCCTCATACGGACGGTTGAGACTCTTGCGCCCGATCTGATTTCCGCGCACCTTTCTGTCGTTCAATTGAGACAGGGAGCCAATGGATGTCTGAAACTGAGGATTTGGTGCGGAATCGTTACGGCATTGATGTTGCCGTGACCGATCAGATGAATGAAACCCTGCGGACCATTCTAAGCCACCGAACCTGCAGAACCTACACAGATGAAGATATCAGTGATGAAACCCTGAACCTGCTGCTGGCGTGTGCGCAATCGTCACCGACAAAATCCAATCTGCAACAATACTCTATCATTGTTGTTCGCGACCCTGGCTTGCGCCGTAAAATTGGTGACCTCGTGCCGTCCATGGGATGGCTGGCGTCTGCACCGGTGGCCTTGATTTTCCTGGGAGATCTCCGTCGAATAAGAAAGCTGGCGGAGCTGCGGGATCACGATTACCAGAACAACAATGCCGATACCTTCATGAACGGCGCTGTCGACGCAGCACTGGCCATGCAGAACCTGATTACCGCCGCCGAAAGTATCGGGCTTGGTACCTGCCCGATCAGCTATGTCCGCAACCGGATTGATGATCTGGCTGATATTCTGGCGTTGCCGGATGGCGTGTTCCCGATTGCCGGTCTGACGCTGGGATACCGGGCCGATGCCGGATATACTGCCATGCGTCTGCCGCAGGATATCGTCATCCATCATGATCGCTACGATGACAGTGACCTTGCTGATGTGATTGAAGATTTTGACGACCGGGGCCATCAACGGTTCGCTCTGCCGCCGGAGAAACAGCGGCATACGGATAAATATGGTGTGCTTGAAAAATGCACCTGGTCGGAAAATGTGAGCCGCCAGCTTTCGTTACCCGAACGTGACGGGTTTGCCGCCTACCTGAAACGCAAGGGCATTGATCTAGATTAAGACCATCGCCCCGTCTTTTGAAGCATCGTTGAGGAAGGTTACGACGCCGGAATGTTCGATATTGATGTCCGGGCGGAGCGTGGTTTTTTCCAGACCCTTGGCGCGCAGGCCCATTTCACAGACAAGGAACCTGACCCCGAAGGCAATGCAGGCCTCAATCAGTTCTTCCATGGTGGCGATCCCGGTGCGTTTGTAGGTGGCGTCCCGGTCGGCACCCAGGGCGTCTTCGTCGCTCAACGGCATGGCCGCCCAGGCAGGACGGCTGTTTTCGTCGCTGGCCTGAAGCGCTTCACAGGCTCCCATCGTGAAAAATACAGTGACAGGTCGTCCGATGGCCGCTGCGGCGGAGGCCATAACAAGGGCGTAGTGGACCTTGTCATAGTGGTGATCGTAAATGATGATCGACAGCTTGTCCGGTGATTGCTCAGTGTTCATGGATGCTCAGGTCCTTGATGCTTGGGGAGTCCCCGCAAAGTGGGCATCCCGGATCGCGCCTGACCTTGATTTTGCGAAACTCCGTTCCGAGACCCTCGGTAATCAGCAATGACCCCGACAGGCTTTCGCCGATACCCATCAGCTCTTTCAGAATTTCTGTCGCCTGCAATGACCCAATCATCCCGCAAAGCGCGCCCAGAACGCCAGCCTCCGCGCAGGATGGAATTTGTCCTTCTGGCGGCGGTTCGCGGAAAATGCAGCGATAACAGGGACCAGCAGTACCCTCTTCATTCAGCTCATGAGGTTTGAATGTCGATACCTGCCCATCGAACCGCAGGATCGCACCGGAAACCAAAGGAACCTTGGCAAAATAGGCGGCGTCATTGACCAGAAAGCGGGTCGCGAAATTATCACTGCCATCGGCAATCAGGTCGTAACCGGACAGCAGGTCGAGGGCGTTTGAGGCTTCAAAACGGGTTTGGTGTGCAATCACTTTGACGTCGGGATTAATTGTGGCAATCGATTGTGCGGCACTTTCGACCTTCGGGCGACCAATGTCGGGGGTCGTATGCAGGACCTGGCGTTGCAGGTTGGAGAGATCAACAACGTCATCATCGACAATACCCAGCGTTCCAACCCCGGCTGCTGCCAGATACAGCAGCAGCGGAGAACCGAGACCGCCAGCGCCGATCACCAGTACTCTGGAATTAAGCAGCTTTTCCTGACCAGCGCCACCGACCTCACGAAGCAGGATATGACGGGCGTAGCGATTGATTTGCTGTTCGGTAAAATCCAATGTTCAGATCCTGTCTTGTTCAGTTCCGGCCCGGCCTCGGTTCCTGCCTGACGTTAGCCCAACCCGTCAAATAGCGGTGTGGAAAGATAGCGCTCGGCAAAGGACGGTAGAATGGCAACAATGGTTTTGCCCTTCATGTCACGCCGTTCACCTACCTCAAGCCCTGCTGCCAATGCGGCCCCTGATGAAATACCGCAGGCCAGACCCTCCAGGCGGGCCGCCTTGCGGGCCATGTTGAGGGCCGTTTCATTGCCAATCTTGAGAACCTCGTCGATCATGCCGGTATTCAGGATTTCGGGAACAAACCCGGCGCCGATTCCCTGAATTTTGTGAGGGCCGGGGGTGCCGCCGGACAAAATGGCGCTGTCTTCCGGCTCAACGGCAATGATTCTGATATCTGGATTGTGATTTTTCAAAATATCTGCGCAGCCCGTCAAAGTGCCGCCTGTACCAACGCCACTGATCAGCACATCAACATGGCCGTCTGTGTCTTTCCAGATTTCCTCGGCTGTGGTGTGCCGGTGGATTTCCGGATTGGCCGGGTTCTCGAACTGCTGGAGCATGACCGCGCCGGGCGTACTCTCAACCAGTTCCTGCGCTTTTTCAATAGCGCCTCGCATGCCCAGTGCCGCCGGTGTCAGCTCAATCCGTGCACCCAGAATCAGCAGCATCTTCCGGCGCTCCAGCGACATCGATTCCGGCATCGTCAATATCAGTTTATATCCCTTGGCGGCACAGACGAACGCCAGTGCAATGCCCGTATTTCCGGATGTCGGCTCAATCAGCGTTGCCCCCGGTTTGATTTGTCTAGATTCTGCCGCCGCCTCGACCATGGCCAGACCGATACGATCCTTGACCGAACCCATGGGATTGAAAAACTCACATTTTCCCAGAAGGTCCGCTTCGATACCGGCGTCCTTGATCAGGTGCGGTAGACGAACCAGTGGCGTAGCGCCTATGGTGTCGACAATGCTGTCATATATATGTCCGCGAAACTCAGCCATCAGATAAAAGTCTCCGGTTAAATAATAAAATCAAGATTCTGGCGACCTTCACTGACGATTCCGGCTTTGTCGGCTCGATTACAGAGATCGTCAA
>JAJFIJ010000276.1 GCA_021775105.1 Rhodospirillales bacterium
TTCGACATCGAAAACATCGAGCCCGGCCCCGGCAATGGCGCTGGTCTGGAGCGCGCTGATCAGCGCGGCCTCGTCGACGATCGGGCCGCGTGAGGTATTGATCAGGTAGGACGTCGGTTTCATATGCGCCAGTTCCGTCGCGCCAACCAGTCCGCGCGTCCGCTCACTCAACACCATATGGATCGAGATAATATCCGAAGCACCGAACAATTCGTCCTTCGTTGCGTTGCGCACACCAATTTCGGCGGCCCGCTCGTCGGTCAAATTCTGGCTCCAGGCGATGACATTCATGTTGAACGCGAGGCCAACCCGCGCCAGCTGACCACCGAGCTTGCCGAGGCCGAGAACACCCAGTGTCTTGCCGCTCAGCCCGATGCCATAACCCTGCTGCCAGCCGCCGCTTTTCATGACCTGATCTTCGCGGGCGATCTGTTTGGTCAGCGCCAGAATCAACCCCCAGGCATGCTCGAACGCCGGGTAGCCGAGCATCTCCGTGCCGCTGACAACAACATCAGCGCCGCGCGCCGCCTCCATATCGATGGAGAGATTGCGCATGCCCGCGGTGACCAGCAGCTTCAGATTTGGCAGGCGGTCGATCAGCGCTTTCGGGAACGGTGTGCGTTCGCGCATGGCGACGATGATATCGAACGGCTGCAGCATCCCGGCGACGCGGGCCGGGTCGGGGATGTGGCTGTCGAACACGGTCACCTGACAATCGCTCAGGCTGGCCCAGTCGGCAGCGTCCAGCGCCGCGTTTTGGTAATCATCGAGAATGGCGATGCGTGTCATTTCATTATGTCCCTATCCCTGTGCCCTGACCGCAACACCACCGCGCGGCCCGGTATTCATACGATCGGCAAATTCCGCCGCCAGCGGACGGGCGATATCGTCATCCAGATTGATCCACATCCGGAGCAGGTTGCGTTTGCGCTCCGGCTCCGGCCAGTCTTCAAAATCTTCGCGCGAATGGAGAATCGCGTGATTGTTGAGGATCTGGATATCGCCTTTTTCAAAGGTCATATCAAAGCGGATGCCGTCCTGCATGGCGATCTCACCGACCCGGCGCACGGCCTCAAGAACCTGCCCTGTTAATGGCACGCCTGCTTTCACCTGACCGTCTTCAATGGTTTTGCGATTATAGCGGCACGACAGTCGTCCGTCGAACCAGCTGAACACAGGCACTTTGTTGTTGGTCACTTCATCCGGATCATTGGTCGCCCCTTCGCCGCGCAGATCGAAATGAAAGCCTGCTGACAGAAACTCCAGATCGTCCGGATGGGTTCGCCTGATTTCATTAAACACCGTGGTCGAGCTGGCGATCAGGCTTTCACCGCCGGACTTGGCCGGATGCAGACAGAGCAACGTCACCACGTCCGAGCTGTCACAATGCGGGGCCAGGCGAGAGCGCGTTGTGTAACCCCGCACATTCTTGTCCATGTAGTTTCTGCCCCGATCCCGAACATGACCGATCAGGTCTCCCCTGGCGTTGTGGGTGATGGGTGTGCCGAGATGCACACCGATGCCCCAGTAAAGCAGTTTCAGCGTCTGTTCGTCATAGCGCGACGGATCAAGGCCGCGCCACAGGACAACACCGCGCCCGTTCTCGATCTCATCGACCGACTGGCGGAATTTGGTTGCAAGACCGGGCAGGACAAAATCATCCCGCCCGAATTCATAAAGCGCCAGTCCCTTTTGCCTGATGGTCTCGACAGCCGCTTCCAGCTCAGCGATGTCAGTGGCATCGAAAAAACGAACCCACGAACGATCCCGCGCCAGTTCATCCGGCGTCCAGGCCGATCTGTCGTTGATTGGGTGTCCGGGGAGGTCAGCCATGTTTGCCATGAACCTGATACTGGGTTTCGCCATACATATTTTCCCAGTGCTGTTCGTCAATCGGTCCGGATCTTGGTCCCTTGCCAAGCAACGCCATCGCCCGCCCGACCGCCGGTCGCTTGTCCATCGCTTCGACCCAGCGTTTGACGTTGGGAACCTCGTCCGGGTCCTGCTCGCGCCAGTTGAACGTGCGGACCCACGGGAACAGGGCCATATCGGCGACCGAATACGCACCGGCAACGAAATCGCGCCCGTCAAGTTGCTGGTTGAGCACCCGATAAAGGCGTTTGCATTCGCTGATGTAGCGCTCTATGGCGTAGGGCAGTTTCTGTTTGGCGTAGCGCGAAAAGTGATTGCACTGACCGAACATCGGCCCGACTCCCGACATCTGGAACAACAGCCACTGAATCACCCGGTAACGCGCTTCCAGATCTTGCGGAATGAACTGGCCCGTTTTCTCTGCCAGATACATTAAAATCGCGCCGGATTCAAAAACCGGATAGGCCATGCCTGCCGGGCCATCATGATCAACGATGGCAGGAATCTTGTTGTTGGGGCTGATTTTCAGGAATTCCGGCGTGAATTGCTCACCCCGCCCGATATCGATAATCCGCATATCGTAGGGCAGGCCCGTCTCTTCCAGAAAGATCAGGATTTTCCGGGCGTTTGACGTATACCACGCATAAAATTCAATCATTCCCAATTAATTGCATACAATTTTCATATCGCCAACCGATTGATCGGTGTAAATATGGTGAACAGAATTCAAAAGCCAACCTGGAGGCCCCTAATGACCTGGCTTGAAGGCGATTACCCGAACCCGACGCCCCCCGGCAAACGTCTCGCCGAACGCCTGAAATCACCGGAAATCCTGCGCACGCCCGGAGCCCACAATGGTCTCGCCGGACTGCTCGCCAAACGGGCCGGGTTTGAAGCACTCTATGTTTCAGGTGCCGGCGTATCGGCCAGCATGGGCCTGCCCGATCTTGGCGTGATGACGCTGGAAGACCTCTGTTTTGCGGTCCGCACCATTTTCCGCGCCACCGACTTGCCGTTGATTGTCGACGCCGATACCGGCTACGGCGAAGCGCTGAACGTCATGCGCACGGTCCGCGAGCTGGAAATGGCGGGCGCTGCGGCGATGCAGATGGAAGACCAGAAGTTACCGAAGAAATGCGGCCATCTGAACGACAAACAACTGGTCAGCGCCGACGAAATGGCGCTTAAGGTCGCCGCTGCCGTCAAGGCCCGCACGCATTTGCAGATCATCGCCCGCACCGATGCCCTGACCGATGAAGGGCTGGACGCGGCCATTTCGCGTGCCCGCACCTATGTCGATGCCGGTGCCGACATCGTTTTCGCCGATGGTCTGGCAACGGAAGACGATTTCCGCGCCTTTGCCGATGCTGTCGGTGTTCCGGCGTTGGCCAATATGACGGAGTTCGGGCGCACGCCCCACTACACCGGTCAGCAGTTTCAGAACATGGGATACAAGATCGTCATCTGGCCGGTCAGCCAGTTGCGCTGTGCACTCAAGGCCATGGACGGGTTGTATGCGACAATCAACAGCGACGACGGCACCGAGGCCCGTGAACCCGACATGCTGACCCGCGCTGAACTTTACGAGCTGATCAACTATTTCGATTATGAAGAACTGGATTCCTCGATTGTCAAAACGGTTGTGCCGACAGCAGCCGAGTAACCCGAAAGCCGAAGACAATGGATTTCCCCCTCAACGACAAAATCGCGCTGGTCACCGGCGGCAGCCGCGGGATCGGGCGGGCCGTGGCACTCAAGTTGGCCGGTCAGGGCATGCATATCGCGATCTGCGGGCGAACCGGCGAGAGCCTTGAGAAGACGGCGGCAGATATCCGTTCTTGTGGCGTTGAAGCCTGGCCGATCAAGGCGGATGTCAGTCGCCCCGAAGACATTGAAAAACTGGTTGAGCAGGCGATCCGGTCCGCCGGAAAGATCGATGTTCTGGTCAACAACGCCGTCACCTCGACAAGTGCGCCCTTCGATGACCTGACGGATGATGAATTCCGCTACCACATTGATGTCAAGCTGATGGCCTATATCCGCATCGCCCGCCTTGTTTTGCCACATATGGAAAAATCAGGCTGGGGACGGATCGTCAATATCGGCGGCATGACGGCCCGGATCGTCGCCCCCTTGCGCGTGACCAACGGCGTCGTCAATGCCGGTGTCGCCAACTTCACCAAACAGCTGGCCAGCAGTACGGCCAGGCACAACATCACCGTTAATTGCGTGCATCCCGGTTACACCGCGACCGAACGGATCATGCAGATCTTCGAGCGCGAAGCGCTGGAGAAGGGGTCCGATATCAAAAGTATCATCGCCAAACGCACAGCCGACATTCCTCTCGGACGCCTGATCGAACCCGACGATATCGCCTCCGCCGTGCTGTTCTTCTGCTCGCCGCTCGCCGACATGATCACCGGACAATCCATCGCCGTTGATGGCGGGTCGGGTGAAGCCGTCATTTATTGAGCAGGGTTCCGGCAATACTGCCGGGGCTACTGAAGTGCCGACTGAATAAGCTTCCCCGCAGCAGATTTAGCGTTGGCCGCTGCGTTCTTGTCACCAGCCACATAGGCCATAACAATGGCGCCTTCGGCCAGCAGCATCAGTTCATCGGCAAGTGTTTTGTGCTCAGATATCGACGCTGCCAATGTCAGTTCGCGCACATACTTCAAGACCAGCATTTTGTGTTCCGATGATGCCATGTGAATGGGGTCGTCAAATGCGGCAAATTCAGCAGATGCATTGATAAACATGCAGCCGGAAAAATCTTTGTCGGTGAACCATTCTTCCAGAGCATCAAAGACCGCCAGCAGGCGATCCTCGGGTTTACTGGCCCGGCGCTCGACAGCCCGCATGAACCAGTTGCGGAATTTTTCGTCGCGACGTCGTAACGCGGCAAGGATCAGTTCGTCTTTTGATTTGAAGTGGTTGTACAGCGTCATACGCGCGACGCCCGCTTTCTCCAGTATTTTGTCTATGCCGGTCGCGTGAAACCCGTCCTGACAAAAAAGATCGAGCGCCGTATCGACGAGGTGTTCACGTTTTCCTGAGGCCATTTGCTTTCCGCTTCAATAAATATAAATAGAACAATCTATATAAAGATATTCTGCAAAGTGCATAAAAACAAGAAGTTTGAATTTTTTATGAAATTTATAATGAAGGTAATTGGCATTTTTCAGCCATTTTTTATCCAGAATAGCGTCAGGATAATATTTTTGGATAAAAAATATATTGACAAAATAGACTGATCAGTCTATCTATTATTTACATTAAATGAACACACTTATCCTGAACACTTTGAACCAAAGGCAAACCCATGTTGACCATGAACCTCCTAACCAGCCCCCTTAGCCGCATTGCTCTGGCTGCTGTTGTTGTCGCCGGGCTAGGTTTCTCGGAAGGTGCTGTCAAACCAGCATTAGCCGGAGAAATTTCCTCGACCAAAACGCTCCATAAGACCGTCAAGGTTCAGGGTCTCGATATCTTTTACCGGGAAGCAGGGCCTAAGGACGCGCCGACCCTGTTGTTGTTACATGGGTTCCCGACATCATCACAAATGTTTCGCAACCTGATCCCGGCGCTTAGCGACAAATATCATGTCGTCGCACCTGACTATCCAGGATTTGGCAACAGCTCCATGCCAGGCGTCGATAAATTCGACTATACGTTCGATAATCTGGCGAATGTTGTGGATGAATTTACCCAAAAACTGGGCCTCAGCCGCTACAGTCTTTACGTTATGGATTACGGTGCTCCCGTCGGTTTCCGTCTTGCCGCCGCCCATCCTGAACGTGTCCAGTCGTTGATCGTGCAAAACGGCAATGCTTATGTCGAAGGACTGAAAGGTTTCTGGGACCCGTTCCGTGCCTATTGGAAAGATCGTACAGAAGCCAATGCCAAACCGTTAAAAGGCTTTCTCAATCTGGCCGCGACCAAATGGCAATATACCCACGGCACGCGCAGCCCGGAACGCATCAGTCCCGATACCTGGACGACAGATCAGTATTTCCAGGACCGTCCCGGCAATAAAGCGATCCAGTTGCAACTGTTCTACGACTACGGCTCGAACCCGGCTTTGTATCCGGCCTGGCAGGCTTATTTCCGGACACATCAGCCGCCTACGTTGGTGGTCTGGGGCAAAAACGATGTGATCTTTCCGGCTGACGGCGCGCATCCCTACAAGCGTGATTTGAAGAATGTCGAATTTCATCTGCTGAATACAGGTCACTTCGCCCTCGAAGAAGACGGTGATGTGATAACCCGTCACATCCGCCGGTTCCTGCAGAGCAATATTTCTTAATCCCCCTAATCTCCCCCCGGGGCGGGGAACGCTTTCCTCCCGGTCGTTCCCCGCCCACAAACCAAAAAACGGAGACATGTTATGTCAGACTACATCAGTGATATTGCCTTCACTCCCGCCGTTAAACGTATTCAGGAGGGAAAAGGTTCCCGGACGGGATATGCGAGAATGGAGGAGAAAGGCGGTTGGCAGGACACGATTTCCGACGATCTGGTTCAATTTATCGCCGAGCGGGATTCCTTTTACCTTGGGACAGCCAATGCAGACGGACAGCCTTATATCCAGCATCGTGGCGGCAAGCCGGGCTTTCTTAAAGTAGTGGACGATAAAACATTGGCCTTCGCTGATTTCAAAGGCAACCGTCAATATATCTCGTCCGGAAACCTGAGTGAGAACAACAAGGCTTATATCTTTCTGATGGATTATGCCAATCGCCAGCGAATCAAAATCTGGGGCATCGCTCGTGTCGAAGATGATCCGGAACAAATGAACCAACTGGCAGATACAGATTATTCCGGGGTACCAGAGCAGGCCATTTTCTTTGATGTTTCTGCCTGGGACGTGAATTGCCCTCAGCACATTACACCCAGATTTACCGAGCAACAGGTGCTTGAAATCATGGTTCCGCTTAAACAGCGCATTGAAGACCTTGAAGCGCAAATCAATACCACCCAAAGAGAAATCTGATGACACATACATCTGACCGATCACAAAACACGAACAATTCGTTTGCAACTTCACAAGGTGCACAGGTCGAGATTTATACCTCCCCCTTCTGTGACTTTTGCTTGCGAGCCAAAGCGTTGCTTGATCAGAAATGCGTCGATTATGAGGAGTCGGTTGTTCTGACTAATCCAGCTCTGCGAGCCGAGATGTTAAAACGTACCCGTGGACGGACGTCGGTGCCGCAGATATTTATCAATGGTGAACATATAGGCGGCAGTGATGAGCTTTATTTACTTGATCAGGCAAATGAACTGGATGCGAGGCTTGAGCGCCATGTTTATTGATCAATCAAAACACAGGAAAACATCGCGCTTGGTATCACGATGGCAAAGGGTTCCTGCTGGCATTGCACTTTGTTTGTCTGTTGCGGGAACGAGTGCGGCGACTGCGGGCGAAAGCCGCTTAATCCGTCTAGTGACGGGAAATGATTTTGCCCCTTTTTCCGACGAAGGTTTGCCGTCGGGTGGTCTAGCGACAGAACTTGTGGCACGCATTTTTGGCGATGCCGGATATAAAGTGGACATAGATTTTTTGCCTTGGAAGAGAGGTTATCGCAGTACGCTTGTAGGCAAATACGATGGCACCTTTCCTTATTATAAAACCGCCGATCGCATGCGGGAGTTTATATTTTCTGATCCACTATTAAAAACGCAGGGACGAGTTTATGTGGCCAAGAATTCTCGTTTCGAAGCAAATTCAATTGCAGATTTTACGGGCATGAAGTTATGCCGTGCGCTTGGATACTCTATCCCAAGCCTGTTTTTACCGCTAACGCGAGCCGGTAAAATTGAAGTCGTCAAGGTCTCAAAACCGCATAACAGTATGCGAATGGTTGACAAAAAGAGATGTGATTTTGTGATCTGGAATAAACACATTGCAACAAACGTGCTCCACGCGGTGAAGGACAAGAAAATTAGACTTCGACCCATCAAATTTCGATGGGCACCTTCCACAACCCATTTCATTGTCGCGCAGGATCATCCAGAGGCCGACAAACTGATTCGCGCCTTCAATCGAGGATTGAACAAACTCCGGGATAACGGGATTTACTCAAAAATTGTCGAAACCCACCTGACCCAACAGGGATTGTAGCGACAAACGTCCGAGACGATCGCTAAGAAATCAAATATTCATTTGCAAAGGAAATATCGCATGACACGCCCTCCCCTACCCCCGTTCACCGAAGAAACGGCACGGATAAAAATTCGCGCCGCCGAAGACGCATGGAACGGACAGGATCCTGGCAAAATTGCTCAGGCTTATTCACCGGATAGTAATTGGCGCAATCGTTCCGAATTTGTAAACGGTAGAACCGAGATCGAAGGCTTGTTGAAACGCAAGTGGGAACGGGAACTGGACTATCGACTCATCAAGGAATTGTGGGCCTTTACTGATAATCGAATTGCTGTTCGATTTGCTTATGAAAGCCGTGATGCAGAAAACAACTGGTTCCGTTCCTACGGCAATGAGAATTGGGAATTTGACGAACATGGTCTCATGCAGCACCGCATCGCCAGTATTAATGATGTCGCGATAAAAGAAACTGATCGCAAATTTCACTGGCCACTTGGTCGCCGACCGGATGATCATCCGGGGCTTTCCGAACTGGGTCTCTAATAAACACCGCTTAAATTCCTGAAACCTGACGCCTGATGAAGGGGCGCATTAATGAAGGTATAAAGTCATGTCCAAAAAATACGATGTCATCATCATTGGTGGAGGAAACGCTGGATTTGGTGTTTCCGCCGTTGCCGCTGACGCAGGGAAATCAATCGCATTTATTGAACAGCGCGATTTTGGCGGGACCTGCCCAAACCGGGGATGCACTCCCAAAAAAGTACTGGTTGCGGCGGCTCATGCATTACATGAAATCGAAACGGCAAGTGCCCACCATATTGAAGTCGGCAAACCAAAACTCAATTGGACAAAACTGATCCAGCGGGAAAAGGACATGATTGGGTTTATCCCCGACGCTATGGCTGGTGTCGCCGAGAAACGCGGAGACGTCTATAGGGGGTCCGCCAGGTTCGTCGGCCCGAATACCGTTAATGTCGACGGCACCATCCTGGAAGGCGAAAACATTGTTATTGCCACCGGCTCCAGAACACGCCCACTTCCCATTCCCGGAGCTGAACTGATGATAACTTCAGAAGACGTTCTGTCCGAAGAAACGCAACCTGATGAGGTGGTCTTCATAGGTGGCGGTGTCATCGCCATGGAGTTCAGTCATGTCTATGCACGGGCCGGGACAAAGGTGACCATACTGGAAGTTATGCCCCGATTGTTACCGCGCGTCGACGCGGACGCCGTCGCTGCAGTACAGGCAGAAAGTGAACGGATTGGCGTCATCGTAAAGACCGACGTCAACGTCAAAGCGGTCAGGAATTCAGGTGAGAAGCTCAGCGTTTCCTATGAGCTTGAAGGCGTGGAATATTCAGTGGAAGCTGATCGGGTCATCAATGGAGCCGGGCGCATTGCCAATGTGGATACGCTCGATCTGGATGCGGGTAATGTAAAACACGACCGGATCGCCGTTGAAATTGATGACTTTCTGCGGTCCACTTCAAACCCTTCTGTATGGGTGGCCGGGGATGCGCTTGTCATGTCGCCACAATTGTCACCCATTGCGACGTATGAAGGCCGCATCGTCGGCCAGAACATCGTCAATGGCCCAACGGTCCAACCTGATTACAGCGTCATTCCCAGTGGCATCTATACGGTCCCCGCACTCAGCACCGTTGGGCTTACAGAAGACCAAGCGAAAGAAAAAGGACTGGATGTCAAAATCAAATCCAGCGACATGACCGATTGGTTTTCGGGAAAAAGTTATGCAGAAACGGTTGCCTGGGCGAAAGTGCTTGTGGATGAAACCAGGGATCAAATCGTTGGCGCTCACATGGTTGGTCATCAGGCAGAAGAGCTTATCCATCTCTTTGCCGTGGCCATGCGTCATGGCATACCGGCCAGCAAACTGAAAGACGATATGTTCGCCTTTCCGACATTTTCTTCGGACATAAAAAACCTGTTTTAACGCTAAGCGTTATTCTGGTGGATCGCTGTCGCGTGGTTTCACCAGAACCAGTGCCACCAGCATGACACCCAGCGAAAGCCAGACCCAGAACGAATGCTGTTCGTCAAATATCACAATGCCCCATAATACACCGGAAAACGTCACC
The DNA here is from genome assembly GCA_021775105.1 of Rhodospirillales bacterium. Classification (GTDB taxonomy): domain Bacteria; phylum Pseudomonadota; class Alphaproteobacteria; order Rhodospirillales; family Casp-alpha2; genus JAJFIJ01. The sequence goes on from JAJFIJ010000276.1 coordinate 10,081, forward strand.
ACGTATGCGGTCTGGCTGGCGAATACCGGACCCGCATGAACGATCAGATAGAGAAATAGGCTGTAGGCGGCGACGCTGACCGTCGCCATGCCGACAATCGCCCATTCGACCCGACCCCAGGGCCAGGCCAGGGGAACGAATGTGTCCGTTAAAATCATGATCGGCGTCATGATCGCGGTTGCAGCGATGAACAAGCCCGCCGCGACCGTCACCGCGCTGACGCCTTCTGGCATACGCAGGGCAACGACAAGATTTTCGGAAGAATAACAAAGAGAAGCGATCAGGGCGGCAAAAACCCACGGGATAGAAGATTGATCAGGCAAACTCGCCTCAGGCCCGACCAGCAAAATAATCGAGCACACACCAAAGAGCACCCCGGCAATTCGACCGGCCTGAAATTTCTCAATGCCAAACCCGACGGCGGCGGCAAAGGTCATTAGCGGCACGGTCGCTACGGTTATGGAGAGAACGCCCGGCGAAACCCGAGACGCTGCATAGAAAAAAATGATGCCGGGGATGACCGAGCCCAATAGTCCGCAGGCGATATAAAACAGAATATTATTACGTTTCACGGGCAGTTTCCGGCGCCTCACCAACACCACCGAAATCAGGAAAAAAGCACCGATTAATGACTGCCAGAAATTTATGCCGAGCGGATGCCCGCCCCCTTCTGCGGCAATCTTGGCCAGAGAAAACGTCAATCCCCAGATCACCCCGGCAATCGACAACAGCCCCCATGCCCAGAAGCGGCCAAGCACGCTTTGCCTTAAGTCCGGTTCAATGATTTCGCCGGATGAGACAAAGGCGGCGCTGACCGCCAATTCCGCCGCTTCGGGACCGTAACCCGGTCGGAGTTCCCTGTGTTCCTCGTCCATTCCCTGTTTTCACTTTTTTATATGGTAACGGCTTCGGGTTTCAGCCTTATGCGCAATTATCGACAGGGTCAAGAAGGCCGAAGCAGGCAAATGAATATCTATGATGGCGGGTGACGATCCGACCCTGTTCATGGATGGATTTAAGGGGTCGCGCCCTCTCGCATTGCCTGTCGTTTTTCCCGGCGTTTGCGGAGGTCAACCAGCGGCGGGCAGATGTGGTCATCATGGTAATTACGTTGACATTTCAGGCAGTAGATACATTCATGCAGATCGATATTGCCGTTCGGATGGATCGCCTGCACCGGGCAACTGAGCGCGCAGACATCGCATTGCGTGCCACACTGATGACGGCGCTTCAGCCAATCAAACATGCGGTTATTGGCGGGAATGGCAAGCGCCGCTCCCAGCGGACAGAGATAGCGACAGAAAAACCGGTTCACAAACAACCCGATGATCAGCAAAATTGCCGCATAGACGACAAACGGCCAGGCGCGGACGAACTTGAGCGCAATGACGGTTTTGAAGGGCTCAACCTCCATCATCTGTCCGGCCATTTCAACGGGTCCCAATGAGAGCGCAAACAGGCCAAGGAAGATCACATATTTGACGGACCATAACCGTTCGTTGACGGCAAAGGGAAAGGTGTACTGACGAACGCCAAATCGGGTGGCAATCCGGTTCATCAGTTCCTGCAAGGCACCGAACGGACAGAGCCAGCCGCAGAATACCCCACGCCCCAAAAACAGCAGCGCCAGGGCAACGAACCCCCAGAGGATGAAGATCAGGGGTTCGAGCAGGAAAAACTCCCACCGGAATTCGGACAGCAAAGCACTGACAAAGGTCAGGATATTGATGACGGATAACTGTGCGGCCGTGATCCAGCCGATGAAAACAAGCGTAAAGGCAAGGAAAACCACGCGGAAGACTTTGACCTGTTTCCGATAGCGCACCAGCCAGTCCTGAAACACCAGCAGGATCAGCAGCAGGCCAAGCGCGATGCAGAGGATAATGACCTCGGCCATCATGTCGATCCAGCGCACTTGCCAGAGCGGCATATCAGGGTCGATCATCGGAGAAATTGCGTTTTCCACCGATGGTTTCTGAACGAACATATCCGGCAGCGAATAGTTCAGGGAAAACCCAGCAAATTTTTTCCCGCGCGCATCCGCGTCGCCTTCAACCAGCAGTTCCAGCCGCCAGGGGCGGACGGGGTCAAACCCGGTTGAAGCGGGAATGTTGAAGAAACTGATTTCGCGGAGTTTCGGCAGACCGTTGATATCGAGCTCTTTGTATGACCGATGCATATCGCTGGTCAGGCGAATGGTTTTGTCACCCTGAACCAGTTGCAGTCGTTCAAAGAAACCACTGCGCCGATAGGTGTATCCGCGAAATGAATAAAACCCGGTAGACGCGGCAAAGATCGGATGCGTTCCCGCCTCCAGGTCTGAAATCATTTTATTATAATTGGCAAAACCAAGCAGGTTCTGGCCAATACCGGCAGGCGTCGCCAGACCGGTGTAGAGATCAATGAACAACTTGTCCGCATCTTCGAATTCGCTGCTTTTCGAAAATGCCGTTGCCACCTGACCTCGGGTCAGGTGCAGCTTTCTGATCGCGCCGCTCTCCAGCAGTCGTTGCCAACTGGCCACATCGAATTTTTCAAGTTCGAGCTTTCCCGCACGATTGGAGGTTTTGCCGATCATCCCGCGTGAACGTGCGATGATCCGACCCGAACGCATGATGCTGTCGGCAAAGACATGCGACGTAATCGAGGCGCCGGTGACCATATCGACCCCGACTTCGCCGTCTTTTGCTTCCTCCCCGACCCGAACGCGCTGGCGAATATCGACGCCACCGAACTGGCGAATAAAATCATCGAGGCTGCTATCGGGAATACCAAGAATCAGGATCGGCTCATCATGTTCATGAACCAATGCTCCCGTAATCTTCCCTGTCAGATCAACGCCCGCCAGAATCTTGATGGGTTTGCCAGCAAACCCGGCGGAATTGACGACGTCTGAGGTGAGGTAAAGATATCCGGCGAGGCGGCTGTCACGAAAAACCGGAGCAGCAGGGGGAATGCCGTCAACGTCACCTACATGATCGGCACCGGGGAAAACATCTGCCAACGGATGGGCCTTGATAGCATCACGTAAATCAACAGACGCACGAACAGGAACGGCCCCGAGAATCAGGGCGACGAAAATGGCGGTTGCTGCCAAAAAACACAACCGAACCGCCCGGCTATAAAACAGATCAAGCAGTGCCAGTCCGATACCCTCCGCCTTCAATTATGGGCTCGTAATGCGTGAAACGCCTAATATTGAATAAATCAATTTTCCTCGCCCTGACCTGACATAAGTCAAGTCTTCACCTGACAAGCCGTGCTCTCATGTCCGGGATGCTTTGTTGGATAAGTGTACCTACTGCTCAAAAAAGCAGAATTGTTATAATAAAAAAGTATTTCAGCACCGATTTGCCTGACAGGGCACAACAGGAGACATCACAATGAGAGAACAAAAAACCAACCGGACTGCCGCGTTTGTGGCCGCATGTGCCGTGATGGCCTTTACGATAACGAGCGCAGATGCAACTTCCAATGCCGACAAAGGCGATCTGAAAAAACACGAAACCACCCCGGACCAGCAATACAAGCCCAGCCTTGATGTGCTGGAAGGTGCCGACCAGCCGGGTGCAAAGCCGGGCGTCCCGGTTTTGAGCAAAGAAGAATTTGCCAACGCCAACAAGATTTATTTTGAACGCTGTGCCGGTTGTCATGGTGTGCTGCGCAAAGGCGCCACCGGCAAACCCCTGACGCCGAAAGAAACCAAGGAACTCGGTTTCGACTATCTGCAAAGTTTTATCACCTACGGCTCACCTGCCGGGATGCCAAACTGGGGCACCTCCGGAGCACTGTCGAAAGACGATATCGATCTGATGGCCCGCTACCTGCTGAATGAACCGGCAATTCCGCCGGAATTCGGCATGAAGGAAATCAGGGACACCTGGAAGGTCCTGATCAAACCGGAAGACCGTCCGAAGAAAAAAATGAACACCTGGGACATCGATAACCTGTTCTCGGTAACGCTCCGTGACTCCGGGGAAATTGCCCTGATCGATGGTGCCAGTTACGAAATCAAGAAAATCATCAAGACCGGTTACGCCGTTCACATTAGCCGGATTTCCGCCAGTGGCCGTTACCTGATGGTTATTGGCCGTGATGCATTGATCAACATGATTGATCTCTGGATGGCCGAGCCCGCTACCGTCGCGTCGATCAAAATTGGCATGGAAGCGCGGTCTGTCGAGACATCCAAATTCAAGGGATGGGAAGATAGATACGCCATCGCCGGAGCTTACTGGCCGCCGCAGTTTGTCATCATGGATGGCAATACGCTGGAGCCGAAGAAGATCGTCACCACCCGGGGCATGACCGTTGATACCCAGGAGTACCATCCGGAGCCGCGTGTCGCGGCGATCATCGGCTCACACTACAAGCCGGAGTTTGTTGTTAACGTCAAGGAAACCGGCAAAATCCTGATGGTCAATTATGAGGATATTGATAATCTCAAAATAACCACCGTCAACGTCGAACGCTTCCTGCATGATGGTGGCCTCGATTCTACCGGTCGCTACTTCATGGTTGCGGCAAACGCCAGAAATACCATTGGTGTGATCGACACCAAGGAAGGCAAGTTGGCCGCACTGGTGACGGAAGAAGACGGTATCGGGGCGACACCTCATCCCGGTCGCGGGGCAAATTTCGTTCACCCGAAATTCGGTCCGGTCTGGGCAACCAGTCACCTCGGCGATGAAACCGTGGCACTGATTGGTACCGACCCGAAAGGTCATCCCAAACAGGCGTGGAAAGTGGTTCAGTCCCTGGAAGCCCAGGGCGGCGGCTCATTGTTTGTCAAAACCCACCCGAAGTCGAACAACCTCTGGGTCGACAGCCCGTTGAACCCGGAAGCTGAGATCGCCTCTTCGGTTGCGGTCTTCGATACCACCGACCTCGATAAACCCTACGATGTGCTGCCGATCGGCGAATGGTCCGGCATCAGCGAAGGCGTGCGCCGGGTGGTTCAGGGCGAATACAACATGGCCGGAACAGAGGTCTGGTTCTCTGTCTGGAATGGCAAGGATCAGGAATCGGCTATTGTCGTTGTCGATGACAAAACCCGCAAACTGAAAAAAGTCATCAAGGACAAGCGATTGATCACCCCGACCGGAAAATTCAACGTCTACAATACAAGAGAAGATGTGTACTAAGAGGTCATACTAACCAAATCAGCGGGCGGTTCCTTCCGGGACCGCCCGTTTTTTGTACAAATTTCCAAAACTCTCCCCCATTGCAGAAAAAATTGATTTCGGTCACAATAGCCTATTGCCAAGACCCCTGACCCGATACCGCTCTAATCATCCGAAGGAGGGTTCGATGAGCTGTCGTGATATATGTCGTTCTGTTGGCCTGTTCCTGTTTTCCATCGTGTTATTCAATGCACCTGCCCAGGCAGCACCGCAAATTCTGGCGGTGCTGGCAACGGATACGGGAATACCTTTCACCTGTGAAGATGGCCTGTGTCGGGCCGAGCTCAGCACCTATTGCCTGCAACGTGACCGACCGGCACCGAATGCCGGCAGCATCTATCATCCGGCGGCGACCGGGGATTTTACGCTCAGTGTCAAAACCGGGTCGGGAAAAACCCGCGATTTGCCGGCGGCTGATCACGTCGCCTTTGTTGAGGCACGCGGTTTCATGGCGATCACCGCAGTCATTGAAGAGCGGCAATTGAAGCGCCTCGGCAGTCTGGATGCGGTTATTCGCATCGGCGAAGATGCTTCGATGTTGCCCGAAGCCGTTGCCGGAGATCCCAATCCGCTGACTGACAAGGAAATCGCCTATACGACCAAGTCCCTGCGTCAGCATGCCAAGGGGATCGTTGATGACCAGCCCGGCGCCATGGCGGCACGCCTGTTGACCCGCGTGATGAATGCCATGCCGAGCAGGGGCACGGTCAACCCCGGTGACGGTGATCTGCTGTGGCGTGAAACGATCGGCGAGGAAATTCAGGACCTGCCGGGACTGGCACCTGCTGAAAACGCCTATAGCCGGTGTTTCAGGGGCTCACAATCGCGCGCCTACGGTGGGGTTCGCCGCTGCCTTGAATTTCGCCACGATGAGTTTATCCGCAGTCTCAACATTGATTACTGGGAATCGCAGCCCGGAAGCTGAGAGGACTTGCAGAGGCACGGAGATCAGGTAGGCTAACACTTTCCTGACACCTGAATTGCGAGTGCCTCATGAGTGCAGAAATTTCTTCCCCGAACGACGCCGTCATCGTTAAGGTGCGTGACGCCGTTTGCTGGATCACTTTTAACCGGCCAAAATCCCTGAATGCCATCAATGATGATCTGGTCGCTGCTCTTGCCGACATCACAGATGCCTTGAAGGACAACACGGACGTCCGCGCCATCGTCATGCAGGGTGAAGGCGATCATTTCATGGCTGGCGGCGACATCAAAAAATTCGAGCGGGCACTGGTCAAAACATCGAACAAGGAAGAACTCCGCGCCGAGTTCAGTGCTTTGCTCGATAATGTTCATAAAGTTATTATCAACATGCGCGCCCTGCCCCAACCCATCGTCGCCAGCGTCAAAGGGGCCGTCGCCGGTGCAGGGGTCAGCATGATGCTGGCCTGCGATCTTGTGCTTGCTGCCGATGATGCCTTCTTCACGCTGGCCTATTGCCATCTCGGCGTTAGCCCGGATGGCGGATCGACGTATCACCTGCCGCGTATGGTCGGCCTCAAGCGGTCATTCGAGATTGCCTTGCTGGGCGACCGGTTCGATGCCGAAACCGCTGAACGCTGGGGCTTGATCAACCGGGTGATCGCCGCCGATGAGCTGAAAGCGGAAACCGATAAACTGGCAAAACGCCTGGCCTCCGGCCCGAGCCATGCCCACGCCGAAGCTAAAAAATTATTGAATGCCTCACTGAACACCTCCATTGAGAACCAGCTTGATGCCGAAACGGCGGCGTTTGCCGACTGCACAACGACCGAGGATTTCAGGGAAGGTGTCACAGGTTTCATCGAAAAACGCGCCCCTGAATTCAAGGGCACGTGATCAATACATCAAACCGGGAGAACATTATGACCAAGGCACTCGAGGGTCAGGTCGCCATCATCACCGGCGCCGCGCGCAACATCGGCAAAACCACAGCACTTCGGCTGGCCGCCGATGGTGCGGCAATTGTCGTCAATGCCGTGCAGGACAGGAAAGCCGCCGAAGCGGTTGTCGATGAAATCAGGGCGGCGGGCGGACAGGCGATTGCCCACATCGCCAATGTCACCGATGAAGCCGCCGTCAACGGCATGGTTGAGGCCGCCGTTGAGGGCTTTGGCCGCATCGATATTCTGATCAGCAATGCCTCCATTCGCGGCCAGGTTCCGGTCACTGAAATGACTCTGGAACAATGGCGTGCCGTCCTCGCCGTGCCGCTCGATGGCGCGTTCCTTTGTGCCAAAGCCTGCATCCCGCACATGGAAAAAGCCGGTGGTGGACGGATTATTACCCTGGGCGGTATTTCCGCCTACATCGCCACGGCCAACCGCGCCCACCTGCTCGCCGCCAAGGCCGGTCTCGTCGGCCTGACCCGCGGACTGGCTGTTGAACTGGCACCGATGGGGATCACCTGCAACGTCGTATCACCCGGTCATATCGACACCGTACGTCCGGCGTCTGCCGGCGAACGTCCGCCCATGAAAAACCCGCCACCCGTCAACCGTTTCGGCAAACCGGAAGAGATTGCCAGCATGATCCACTACCTCTGCCAACCCGAAGCCGCCTACATCACCGGCCAAACGCTGCACGTCAACGGCGGCATGTATATGGGGGTTTAATCATCCAAGTCACCACCCCGGCCCGTCCCAAGTGGTGTCTTTATCGAGCGCATAGACCGGGCGCGGCAGGTGTTTGAAGTCGAAGTTGGAAAGCACCGGAGACGTAAGACCCGGCACGTCGATCTCGAAGATCCGCTCAGGCGTGAAATATTCATCATAACCGGCACGGAAGTGACCGCGCGATTTAACGACAACCGAACGGGCATCGGCAACATCGAGACCAAACATTTCCAGCCACACCGGATCGGCCCCCTGCTTGCGAAGCGAGCCGACAACTACCTTGATTTCACCGACCTGCAAAAGAGCCGACGGGCCGAGGTTCAACGCCCGACCGGCCCAAATGCCCCGCCGCCCGACACATTTGCCATCCGCCAGCGCCAGCACCTTGACCGGCGCTTCAAAACGATTCGAATACAGGCTTTCGCTTTGTTCGTTGAAAACGGCATCAAAAGATGCACCGACGCCAGCCGCATGGGCTTTTGCCGCCAGCGCCGGATCGATAAAATTCGAGAAACAGATCCCTTCAGCACCGGCATCGACCAGAGCTTTCAAAACCCACGTCGTATTACCGCGCCCACCGCCGCCGGGGTTATCCGCGACATCGGCAAAAATCTGCGCCGGTCGGGAAGCGTCCTTCCCATTTGCCACCATCATGGCGACGGCACCCTCAAGCGATGTCAGGTTGGTCCGGAACCGGTCGCGATCATTCCACCCCTGCTCGGCAATCTTGCCACAGAGTTCCTGAGCCGCGCCAAGTTCATTACGTCCGGTAACGATCACCGCGATCCCGTTCATCGGTGTGTCGCCAAATACGAACCCGGCCACAGCCGAGACATTGGCAATCGCATTCGTCTTATGGGCCTGTCCGTAGTTGATCATGTCGGCATAGGGGCCTTCGGCGGTCAGCAAGGTGACCGACGGCGCGACCAGCGGCAACCGGATAAAGGCGACTTCCGGGCGCATGCCGCTCCACATTTCGACCATCAGATCGCAGGCCTCTTCCGCACGTTCTTTCTGATCGACATGCGGATTGGTCAGGTACGAAATCAGGATATCCGTACTGTCGACCATTTTTTCAGAAATATTGGCGTGCAGATCAAGCGTCGCCAGAATCGGCACATCCGGGCCGACCACAGCCCGCACCATTTCGAACAGGTCACCATCCGGATCATAACTGCCGGTACCGGTCATCGCCCCGTGTTCGGCAATATAAACACCATCAAGCGGCATGGCGGCCCGCAGGCGCTGTTCCATTTCATCTTTCGTGCGCTCAAAAAACACCTGATCAACCGGCCCGCCCGGTTCCGCTGCGGTGACCACTATGGGTGCCGGTTCCCAGGCAATACCGGAACGGTTCATGGCTTCTGCAAAGGACGGAATTTCAACGGGCAGACTGGCGTTGGGTTTGGCAATATCTTCAAGAATTTCATCGCCAGCCATATAACAAAGTGAGCGGAAGGCCTGCTCGTCAGAGACAGGAGCAAAGGAATTGCTTTCCAGCAGGAACCCCATCAGGGCAACGCGTTTGATTTCCGTCATTGATCAAATCCCAAAACAGAAATGCGGACTCCCGACAGATCAGGGGCCCGCATTTGTATTGATTGTTTTTACGGTTTACTGAGAGCGCAGTTTCGGGTCCAGAACATCACGAACGGAATCTCCGAACAGGTTGAAGCCAAACACCGCGAGGCTGATCGCAACACCCGGCCAAACGGCAACCCAGGGCGCACTTTCAGCGAATTCTTCCGCCCCGCCCTGTAGCATCAGGCCCCATGCTGCCGTCGGTTCCTGCACACCCATGCCGAGGAATGACAGGGACGCTTCCAGCAAAATGGCCTGGCCCAGAAACGACGTCAGCATGATCAGGAACGGTGCCATGACGTTGGGAACCATGTGGCGCAGGATAATACGGGTATGACTGAAGCCGAGCGCGCGCGCCGCATCGACATAGGGAATCTCGCGGATCGCCAAGGCGTTCGAGCGAACCACACGGGCGCACTGCGGAATAAAGGGGATGGTGATGGCGATGATCACGTTCTCAACACCCGGGCCAAGCGTGGCAACAACAGCAAGGGCAAGAATGATCAGCGGGAAAGCCATAATGACATCAACAATGCGCTGCACGACCAGATCGATCATGCCGCCGAAGTAAGCGCTGGCGACTCCCAAAACCAGCCCGAGGGTCGAGCCGATAATGGCGCAGGTGAAGCCAACGAACAGCGCCGTTCTTGCGCCATAAATAATCCGCGTCAGCAAATCGCGCCCGAACTGATCGGTGCCGAGGAAAAACATGTCGCCCGGCGGTTCCAGCATGTATTGCAGATTGTTGATTTCGGGATCCGTCGAGGTGATGACATTGGCGAATATTGCCATCAGCACCATGGCAATCACAATGCCCGCGCCTGCAACACCCAACGGCTGTTTGCGGAGCATGATCGACATTGTCGTCATAAAATTTGACTTGTTCGACAGGTCTTCGAATTCGGCTTCAACCTGCACTTCGGAAACTGTTGCCATCGCCGTTTTCCCTTAACTGTAACGAATGCGCGGATCAAGCCACGCATACATGATATCGATCAGGAAGTTTGTCATCACGAAGATCAGCACCACCAGCATGACCAGTTGTTGGGTCATGTTGTAGTCCTGGGAACCAACGGATTCGACAAACAGTTTACCCAATCCGTTCAGATTAAACACCTGCTCCGTGACAACCAGTCCACCCATCAAGAAGGCAAATTCAATCGCGATAATTGTTACCACCGGCAGCAACGCGTTCTTGAGTGCATGGCGGTTGATGATGATCTTTTCCGCCAATCCCTTGGCCCGCGCCGTGCGCACATAATCTTCGCGCAGCACTTCAAGAAGGGCGGACCGCGTCATTCGGGTTGCCACCGCAGAATAGCGGTATCCCGTTGCCATCGCCGGCCAGATTAGTTGCGACATGTTCCGAATCGGATCTTCCCAGATGGGAACGTAATCAATCGGCGGCATCCAGGGTTCGCCAAACAGTTCCTGGGTGCCGATCAGCAACCCCAGAATAATCAGAATACCCAACCAGAACGATGGCATGGCAATGCCGGCGATCGAAAAGGTGCGAACGATATAATCAATCCAGGTGTTCTGTTTTACGGCGGAAATAATGCCCAACGGAATGGCAATCAAAATGGCAACCAGCGTCGCCATAATTGCGACCTGGAGCGACAGTTCGAACCGCAGGCCAATCTCTTCGGTGATTGGCGATCCGGTCCACATGGAAATACCAAGATCGAACTTGGCATATCCGACAATGAAATCAATAAACTGGCCAAACAATGGCTGATCCAGACCAAGGTTTTTCTGACACAGCAGTATCTCCGCCGGGTCGGCATAGAGACCGGTTCCCGCCAGACGCAGCTCACAGACATCACCTGGGATCATACGCAATAAAAAGAATACAAAAATAGCGGCACCGAACAGGGTCGGAATCATCATTAACAGCCGCTTGAAAATA
>JAJFIJ010000277.1 GCA_021775105.1 Rhodospirillales bacterium
GAAAGATCCTTTCTGTCAACGCCCTGACGCTCGGCAGCGGCTATGTAGAGCGCCAGCAACCAGGCCGCCGGGGCGTTGATGGTCATTGAGGTATTCATTTCGCCCAGGGGGATATCCCTGAACAGCGTCTCCATATCGCCAAGGTGGCTGATCGGCACGCCGACCTTGCCAACCTCGCCTTTGGCCAGCAGATGGTCAGAATCATATCCGGTCTGTGTCGGCAGGTCGAAGGCGACTGACAGGCCTGTCTGGCCCTTGCTCAGGTTTTTCCGGTAAAGGGCGTTGGATTCGGTTGGTGAACTATGGCCCGAATAGGTGCGAAACAACCACGGTCGATCACGTTGCGGTCGCTCAGTAGATTGTGCACTTGCGAGCTTCGATTCCATATTTTTGACTCCAAAAGCTGACTTTATTTAGCTAAGTAATTGAAAAATCATAAATTCATAAGAAATATTATTACGTATTAATCTAAACTTACGCAATTTAACAAATTGTGCATTGCGAAGAAAGAGGCAAACGTCTAAGAATTAAATTAGCCTGTTTTTGCAGGCGCGAAATCACCCCCGTTTACGGGCATCGGGTGCATCAGTGCATTGTGCAAAGGAGACCTCCATGAACGACGCAGCGGAAATTATTGAACTCCACCCCGGTCAGGTCAAGAAAGACCTGTATGAACTGGGCGAAATCCCGCCTCTCGGACACGTGCCGAAACAGATGTATGCCTGGGCGATCCGCCGTGAACGGCATGGCGACCCGGATACAGCGATGCAGTGTGAAGTCGTTGATGTTCCGAAACTCGACAGCCACGATGTGCTGATCATGGTGATGGCAGCCGGCGTCAATTATAACGGTGTCTGGGCCGCACTGGGCAAACCGATCTCACCTTTCGATTATCACAAAGCCGAGTTTCACATTGCCGGATCGGATGCATCTGGCATCGTCTGGGCCGTCGGCGATAAAGTTAAACGGTTCAAAGTCGGCGATGAAGTTGTTGTTCATTGCAATCAGGATGACGGTGACGACGAGGAATGCAACGGGGGTGATCCGATGTTCTCGACATCCCAACGGATTTGGGGGTACGAGACGCCGGACGGATCTTTCGCCCAGTTCACCCGCGTTCAGGCGCAGCAGGTTATGCCCCGTCCGAAACATCTCACCTGGGAAGAAAGTGCGTGTTACGTGCTGACAATGGCAACGGCATACCGCATGCTGTTCGGCCATCGCCCACACATCCTGCGTCCTGGTCACAACGTCCTGATCTGGGGTGCCTCTGGCGGCCTCGGGTCAATGGCCGTGCAGCTATGCGCAACTGCCGGGGCCAATGCCATTGGCGTGATTTCTGAAGAAGACAAACGCGATTTCGTCATGGGTCTTGGTGCCAAGGGCGTGATCAACAGAAAAGATTTCAATTGCTGGGGCCAGTTGCCGGAAGTCAACGGCGAAGGGTTTAACGACTATATGAAAGAAACCCGGAAATTTGGCAAAGCCATCTGGGATATCACCGGCAAGGGCAACGATGTTGATTTTGTCTTCGAACATCCGGGCGAAGCCACTTTCCCGGTCTCATGCAACGTCGTCAAACGCGGTGGCATGGTTGTTTTTTGCGCCGGCACCACCGGGTTCAACCTGACCATGGATGCACGCTTTGTGTGGATGCGCCAGAAACGGATTCAGGGCAGCCACTTTGCCAACCTGAAACAGGCGGGCCAAGCCAATCAGCTGGTTATCGAACGCCGCATTGATCCATGCATGTCAGAAGTGTTCTCCTGGGACGATATCCCGCAGGCGCATATGAAAATGCTGCGCAACCAGCACAAGCCGGGCAATATGGCTGTTCTCGTTCAGGCCAAGAAACCGGGCCGGCGGACCGTTGAGGACTGCATCGAAGGGTAATCACCACCATGGACGCTAGCACGCCAGCCGACACTCTCCTCATTGACGACCTGCAGGATGCCTGTGGACGCGCTCTGGGGTCTGCCGAAGACCTGCTTGCCAACGCCCGGCATGGGTTGTTGACAAGAGTGACGGTGAATGGGCGGGTAGATGCTGCAGCGCTTGATGCCGAACAGTTTGCCGCCCACGGGTTCGCCTGGATGACAACTTATGTCGAAGGGCTTCGCCAAATGCTCGACTGGGCACGGCGGCTCAAGGACAACGGCAAGCTTGGTGAACTTGAAAGCCTTATGCTGCAAACGGCGTACGGAGAATATCTATCGCAGCTGGCTGGTGGCATTGCCATTTCTCAAGTCGAGGTCGTCCGTCCGGGTGATATCGGAGTCGGCGACGATGCCCTTCATGCGTTCTACAGCGACGATGTCAATAAACTGATGAAGGGCGGCAACACAAATGCCGTTCGCATGCGTATCGCCGAACTGATCGAAGACGGACATTTTGGCGACCTTGGCCTTGATGACGAAATGCTTGATATGGTCCGTGGCCAGTTTCATCGTTTTGTCGAGGAACAGGTCATCCCGCATGCTCATGACTGGCACCTGAACGACGAGTTGATCCCCATGAGTGTGGTCGAGCAGATGTGTGAACTCGGCGTGTTTGGCCTGACTATTCCCGAAGAAAAAGGCGGCCTTGGCATGGGCAAAACGGCGATGTGTGTGGTTACCGAAGAATTGTCACGCGGCTACATTGGCGTTGGATCACTGGGGACACGCTCTGAAATTGCCGCCGAACTGATCCGCCTTGGCGGCACGGAAGAACAGAAGGCTGAATATTTGCCGAAAATCGCATCCGGCGAAATTTTGCCTACGGCGGTGTTTACCGAACCCAATACCGGATCCGATCTGGCGTCGCTGAAAACCCGCGCGGCCAGGGAGGGTGATACGTATCACATCACCGGCAACAAAACCTGGATCACCCACGCCGCTCGCACCGACATGATGACCTTGCTATGCCGGACCAACGCCGACGAGCCCGGATACAAGGGCTTGTCGATGATGCTGGTTGAAAAACCACGAGGCTCCAAAGACGATCCGTTCCCCAAAGACGGCATGAGCGGTGGTGAGATCGAGGTGCTTGGCTATCGCGGCATGAAGGAATACGAACTGGCGTTCGACAAGATGGAAGTGCCCGCGGCGGCCCTGCTTGGCGGTTCCGAGGGGCAGGGTTTCAAACAATTGATGGCAACGTTTGAGTCGGCCCGCATCCAGACCGCAGCGCGCGCCGTCGGCGTCGCCCAGAACGCCATGGAATTGGGCCTCAAATACGCCACCGAACGTATCCAGTTCGGCAAACCGATCTACAAGTTCCCCCGCGTCGCCGGAAAAATCGCCTGGATGGCGGTTGAAACCATGATGGCCCGGCAAATCAGCTATTTCGCAGCGCGTGAAAAAGATTCCGACCGCCGCTGTGACATCGAAGCCGGCATGGCGAAATTGCTCGCTGCCCGTGTCGCCTGGTCAAATGCCGATAACGCCCTTCAGGTCCACGGCGGCAACGGTTACGCTCTGGAATACCCGATTTCCCGCGTCCTCTGCGATGCCCGTATCCTCAACATCTTCGAAGGGGCGGCGGAAATTCAGGCCCATGTCATTGCGCGCGGGTTGCTGAGTGGGCGAAACTAGGGTTTCAATATCTCCGGTCACCACGGCAGATTCCACACGATGTGCAATTCTATTTGCTTTTGCGTCTTTTTCATCACGACGATTTCGTATTCAGAAAATCGCCTGCTCTGAAGGACGGAAACGTTGGTGGTAGTTTATGGGGGGCATGTACATTTTACCCCTCCAAAAATACCGAAACCCCCATAAATACCAATGTGATGACATAAATGAGAACTCATTATGTTGAAATTAAACAGGATAGCTCCCTAGAATTCGGCTCGAGCGATTGCGCCAACATTGTTCACATGCTTTAACAATTCGGCAATCTCCTTCTTATCCTGTTGCAATACCTGATCTGCATAATCGTTCAGTCAGAAACTTTTTGGATAATTTATGATGGGCAGCAAAGACGCGCGCAAACACCAGCGGGACCTTGTTAAAACCAGGGTGATTGTCAACGATGGTTACCCCTTTGAGGGGGGCGAACTTTACGATGTATCCACTGGTGGTGCCGCCGTCATGTATCCTGACGGGGCGACCCCGACCAGCACGCCCTTGGCCGTCGGACAAATTCTGTTCCTGGAATTTCCCGGCTTAGCAAAAATGCCCGGAAGGGTGGCCCGGACTTTTGAAGGTGGATTTGCGACCGCGTTCGATTTATCAATTCTCAGTGCTGATCGTTGATAGACCACGCTGTGAAAACCGGATGCCGATTGCTCCGCCAAACAGCGCCTGCTTCGTCATCTTTTTCTCACCTCTCCAAACCCAGTCGCTTGTGCCACATCTCGATACTCTCCGCTGGATAATGATCAAAGCACTGATCGCCTTCGGATTTGGCGACAGGGACCCATGCCGCTTTCGAGGCCAGCATCAGGTGCGTATGCTCTGGCGGTTCCGGGAGGCTGGTGTCGATAGCCCCGGCGTGCGGATGCAGAAGTTCCGGCCATCTCGGGTCCCAGGCCCAAAGGTGCGAGCCACAGATTTTACAAAAACTCCGCCGCGACGGGCTTTCGGTTACGACTTGGGATTCGGAGTCAGTCCGGCGCGCTTGATAGACGGAAAGGTACTGCTCGCCTTCTATCTTCAGACTGCCCGCATTGCCGGACAGATTGATCGCATATCCTCCACTGCCCGCCGTCTTGCGGCAGATCGAGCAATAACAGATGTTGTAGGGATAGGGGTGCGCTGACCGCAGGGAAAAGCGCACGGACTGGCAATGACACGAACCTTCGAGTTTCATGTTTTAATCCTCAAAAATGGTAAACCTGTTCTATCAGTCGACATTCCCCGACAAAATCAAATCTTTCGCCAATGCCAACTTGATCCGTTAAGCTCTCTTTCGAATTCAACAAGGATAATATACCACCATGCTTGGAATAATCGGTGCTATGGACGAGGAAGTTCAGCTCGTTCGTAGTGAGATGACGATAACGGATGAAGCGACACATGCCGGGGTCCTGGTTACGTGCGGCACCTTCAAGGGTGTCGATATCGCGCTGGCCCAGTCCGGTATCGGCAAGGTCAACGCGACCATTTGCACGCAGATGATGATTGATCGCTACCAGCCGACGGCACTTATATTCAGCGGCGTGGCGGGCGGTTTGCTGCCCAATATGCAAACCGGTGACATGATTATTGCCAGCCATGTCATCCAGTACGATATGGACCTGACCGCGTTTGGCCGTCGTCATGGCGAAATGCCGGGTCGCGACCGATTGACCGAATGCGACCCTGTTCTTGTCGAGAAAGCCACACGGGCCTTTGATCTGGCGTTTGAAGGTGTTGACGATGCGCCCAATCTGATGCTTGGGACTGTAGCGTCAGGCGACAGATTTGTTCAGGACACGCAGACTTTGCGCTGGCTGCAACGTGAATTCGCGGCGCTTGCAACTGAAATGGAGGGGGCTGCATTTGGCTATACCTGCACGCTCAACGATTTGCCGTTTGTCGTCATTCAGAGCCTGAGCGATACAGCGGGAGAATCGGCATCGGGCGATTTTACCGATAACCTGCATCGGGTCTGTCAGCATTCTTATCAGGTTCTTGAACACCTGATTCCTCTTGCCAATGAGTCGACGGGGCCGAAACAAGGTCGACGCGCCTCCGACCAGCCTTCTGACACCGGCTGAATGTTCAGCGCCGTAGTCGCGGCAAAACTTTTTTAAATTTTTCGACGCTGATCCCGAGCTGTCTGGCGGCACGCTCGAAATCAGGCGGTGGCGGCCCAAGCGCGCGGCACAGTTTTTCGAAAGACACACCGAGCTGCTTGGCAGCATCGTGCAAATCCGGATGCCTGCCGGGCAGCTGCTGCCCCGAACCCGCTCCTGGCCCCCTACACCGCTCGAAACTTTTATCAGGTGAGCCGAAGAAACATCGTGGAATAAACGGAAATGTTGCGGTCAGGACATACAAGTTTATCCCCTGCCAACAAAGGGCATTCTTGTCGCCATCACGGTCATGAACTGGACATTCGTTTCAAGCGGGAATCCGGCCATGTGGACGACTGCATCTGCGATGTGGTCAACATCCATCAAGGGCTCGGCATTGACCGATCCATCGGCCTGTTTGACGCCTTTCGCCATGCGCGCCGCCATTTCCGTGGCGGCGTTGCCGATATCGATTTGCCCACAGGCGATATTGTATTTACGTCCGTCCAGCGACAGTGTTTTTGTCAGCCCTGTGATCGCATGTTTGGTTGCTGTATAAGGGGCCGAATCGGGGCGTGGCGCGTGAGCCGATATCGATCCGTTATTGATAATCCGTCCGCCTTGCGGCTGCTGATCCTTCATCAACCGAAACGCCGCCTGGGCACATAAAAACGAGCCGGTCAGATTGATATCAACAACAGATGTCCACTGCTCATAGGTCAATTCTTCAAACAATACGCCCGGCGCGTTGATACCGGCATTATTGAACAACAAGTCGACCCGCCCGAATGCCTTGCGGGTTTCTTCAAAAAGTCTGGCTACGGCATCCGGGTCACTGACATCGGTTGGAAAAGCAAGCCCATTGGCACCGTCATCGCCAGCCTTAACCAGGGTTTCCTCCAATGCCGCCAACCGCCGACCGGCGATCACGACGTTATATCCGGCACTCAGCAACGCCAGCGTCACGGCGCGCCCGATTCCGGCCCCGCCACCGGTAACAACTGCAGTTTTTTCCTGAAACATTAATTATATCCTCCATGATGGGTCAAGCCCAAGTTAATCGGTTCAGACATGTTCATCCAGAACATCCAGAACCTGGGTAAGGTCTGTATTTTGTTCGGGATCTTTAGTTTATGATAACGCTCAGCCAATACTTCAAGATTGCTGATCAATGTCGATACGTTCTGTTCTCAAAAAAACCTTGCTCCCAACACGGCCAACATTTCGCAGGTTTCCATTTGGAATAAGTGCCGGAAATATCATGCGGGTGGACTTTTTGCATCAAACGCGCCTGTTTCTGGGTCTCTATGAAATTGAAATTGCCGGACATTGCAAACGCCTCCTGAGCCAATGTAAGACCGCCTTCGATATTGGTGCAAACGCAGGCTATTACAGTTTGATTTTGGCCAAATATACAGGGGGTGAAGTCATCGCCGTTGAGCCTGTGAACGAGAATATATCCGAGATGGCTCTGAATCTCGGACGTAACGCCTACCCCATCACCGCCATTCAGTCCATGGTCGGTGCCTTTTCGGGAGAGGACACGATTACCCTGGACCAACTGAGCCTCGATCATTTCAGGCCAGATTTCATAAAAATGGATATCGAGGGCGGTGAGGTGGATGCTTTAACCGGTGCCCGTGACCTTCTGAATACTCATCGACCACATCTGATTATTGAAGTTCACAGTCAGGAGCTGGAAGCGGGGTGCCGGGAAATTCTGGACCAGTATGGGTATTATATTACCCGGATAGACCCTCGATCATGGCTTCCGGAAGAACGTGTTGACGATTACAACGGCTGGATCATCTGCGAAGGATCACCTGGCAGGCGCTGATTAGCGGCATGTGCCCTGTCCCGATTCGAACAACATGTAATGAAGTTTGTCGTTACGCCCGGATGTTCGGTCAAATTCAAACTGCAGTGGTTTTTCAGGGAAATCAATTAATGGAATATTGGTGCCAAGGTTTGTATTGGCCAACCTCGACATCCCCTTGGCATCCATCACACCACCAGGCTCCGGCATCCATATAATCAGACAACGGCCAGGGCGATCGACCAGCGGGCGGGTAATGGTTGGGTATTTGGTGCTGACGATACGGGTATCGGGAAACGAACTACGTAGATTACCTGCCAGATCATGGGGGAAATAATAGGCAAATATTGTACCATTCTTGAAACCGGCATCCCGGATTTTCTGGCCGATATCCTTGTAAGGCACAAGCAACTGGCAGCGTTTGCAACGTAACGGCTCACTGATGTATTTCCCGACCATGCCGCCGAAAAGCAGAACAGCCATGACGACAAGAGTGGTTCCGTACACCTGTGTCCGTCCGGAATTGTAAAGGGCAGGCTTCATCCAGGCGAAAAACACCACCGGAAACGGAATCACAACAAACATATAGTGAGCACGGATTTTGGTGATTCCGAACAGCAGGACAAAAACCGCCAGCAAGCCAATAACGACAAAGATGTAGATTGCCAGAATCTTCATCGCTGGCGGAATGTAGTCATGAACCCGGAGGCGTTGACGAAACGGACTCCAGAAGACAACCAGCAGAACCAGCCACAGCGGAGAAATAAACCCCATACCGGAGCTGAACGCACTTGCCAGACCTTTCAGTCGCGCACTCAGGAAGGTTCCAGAACCCTCTATTTCAAATTTACCCGAAACCGCTCCGCCGATCAGATCTGATTGCTGAACCAGCCAAAGAATATGTGGGCTCATAACCAGCCCCGCGACCAGCAGCACAACAAACATATAGGGATGCAGGATGCCGGGGCGATAGGGTCGGTAAATCAGGCTTGCAACAATCATCGCCACGGCGGAAAGCACAAAGGTGTATTTCGACAACATTCCCAATCCGACCGCGACCCCGAACAGGATATAAGAAGCGAGGTCGCCCCGATTTTTAATCCTGATCAATGCTGCCAGCGCAGCCAGAATCAGGGCGGTCGCCAGAACCGTGTGGCTGTAGGACAGCACCGCGTCCCAGGCGACATAATAAAGCCACAACGGGGAAAGGGCCGCGAGGACAGCCAGTCGGTTATCCTCTATTGCCTGCTTTCCAAGCACGTAGAGAAAATGAAAAATCAACCAGTAAGCCGGGAATTTGACCAGCGCGACAGACCAGGTTTCAACACCGGTCACCTGCTGAACGGCAATGACCAGCCAGGTATAGAGCGGCGGGTTGACGACATCATAACCCCAGCGGAGAACCTGCGAAAACAACAGCTGTTCCGCATCATCGGTTGGTGCGCCGGGATACAGCAGGCCACGAATGATGAAATGTGCGAATACACTCACGCTCAGCAGGATGTAAAAGCCGTGCGGCGTTGTGAGGCGGGCATAAATGCGCGCCATTACTGATGACGATGCATTGGCTTGAACGGAGGCAAGGTTGGACATTCGTGCGGACTGAACCTGATTTATGTTGTCCTGTATTCATACCTGCAGCGGATCGTTTGGGAAAGTCCTGCTCTGTACAGGCCCTTAAGGTTTGATTAGGGTGCCTTCATGATTATGGAACCCGAAATCTATTTAGGCTTTTGTCTGGCGACGGCACTGTTGATCCTGATGCCGGGACCGATCGTCACGTTGACGGTCGCCAACAGCCTGCGTCACGGATCAAAAACCGGTTTTCTCACCACCGTTGGCGCGACGGCAGGTTCAGGTGTACTGCTGACCGTCGGAGCCTTTGGCATGGCCTGGGTGCTGGAACTGCTGTCGGACTGGTTTTCATGGTTGCGCATCATCGGGGCGGCTTACCTGATCTATCTTGGTATCCGCCAGTGGCGCGAAGCGGCACACGGGCTGGAAGATGCAAAAGCTGATCAAAAACCGGGACGTGAAGTGATGATGCACGGTTTTGTTGTCGCCATTACCAACCCCAAAACGATTCTGTTCTATGCCGCCTTTTTTCCGCAGTTCATTGACCTGTCGCAGCCGACCGGGCCGCAATTGCTGCTGATGAGCGTGACGTTTCTATGTATCGCCATAACAATTGATGGCTGCTATGCTTTTCTGGCGGGACGCCTGCGCCCATGGTTGCAAGGCGGCAATCGTGGGCGTATCCGCAACCGGATCACCGGCATGCTTTTGATAGGTACCGGCTTGGCTCTGGCCTTCGCCAGAAAGCCATAAAATATAAGCCATAAAAAAAACCCGGCGATTGCCGGGTTTCAGACCGTTGACAAACCCCGTCATTTTTATGGCGGGGTTTTGTTTTGATATAAAATGGGGCTATTTGGAATTTGACCGATAGCGGTTGTCGCGGCTCAACCGGCCTTGAGCGTAACGGGAGCCATTGCGAGAGCGATTTT
>JAJFIJ010000278.1 GCA_021775105.1 Rhodospirillales bacterium
GGGATCAAACACGATCCAGCCATATTCGGAATGCAGGATGACGTAAATCGGCACCCAACCGGAGCAGGGAACGACAATGCCAAAGTCAAGGCACATCACTTGAAAACTGGCACAATCCCCGCCTTGGTGGCTACACGACAGAGTCATTTTGGCCCATGCCAAATGATTGGCAATGTGAGCGTAGCGACGTTGCGTCAGTTTTTAATACTCTTCAAAATGGCAATCAGCACATCCCGCCAAGAGCGGGAGATAGACATATAGACCATAATAGGAAAAAAGTCAAGAATTTTAGGTTTGAAATGAGATAAATTTGATATCTGTGGTAGTGATCTACAACAAGGAATTGTGATGCAGACGCAAGTATTACATTTTGACCAATAAATAGGACTTCCGGTAAACGGAGGCGGCAGAAAACGAAAGAACGAACCTATGAGGGAAGACAGCTCGGCAGTCGTGCAAACTGGCCAGAAAGAAGTAACGGCAGAATCGGAGTTGACGCCTGTGGAGGCGCTCGGTCATGCCATGTCACTGATGATGACGAGCGTCTTTCATTGTGAACTCAGCCATTGAATATAGGTAAACTGATGATGAAATTCTGGAATCTTTTTAATTTCTGCTCCGCGGTGAAAATACTGGTTACATTTTCATTGTTTTTTTTAGCAGTTTTGATTATGCCATCCATGAATAGTCTCGCCGGGTCAATAATCTTTGATGAAGAATTTCAAGCGAGCAATAAAAATGATTCTGGCAACAATTCGGCTCAATTTGACCTGAGTGGATTTGAAGAAAAAGATTGCCCTGTATTTTTGTGTAGCAGCGCTATCGCCTCGTATTCGGATCAAATTGATTCCGTTGCCGCGTCTCATGCCGCTCCATATCATTGGCTAAATGGATTGGAACCAGTATCCAAAAAAGGAAACCTTGAATCCTGGGTTCAATCTACGTTCGTTTTAATGCCCAAAACAGCTGAAAATAGTAAAATCTTTGTAATGCTATCTCAGGTGTTGCTGCAGAATTTTATTCAAAACGATGATGTTTTTGGACTTCGCAGTAAAGAGGTGGAAGTATTAGGTGAGTTTTCCGGAGTGCAGTTTTATATAGCTCCCAGTTCTTTTGAGTTGAGTAATACCCAGATATATTCAAAAGGAATTGTTTGGGGGTATTCCAATAATTTCTGGATAGTTTTTCGTATTTTTAGTTTGGGGACCGCAGAAAAGCTGCAACTTTTCGCGACTAGGGTGGTCCGGTCATACGTAAAATCAAATGAAATTCAGCCAAATCCGATAAATTTTCTATCAATTCAAAAGATGATTGAGGGGCAAAGCGGCACTAAGGGTAGGGCGTTAAAAAATCCGATTTCCCCTCTTGGGATATTGCGGGTGCAATATAGATTTGTTGGAAGTGCGTCCGCGTGCGGCGGATTGGGAATGAGCACCTCACGGCTCATAGAATTTTTCGAAAAAATTCAATCTCGCGACAAACTGTATTCAGATTTGGTGTTTGGGGGGCAAGAATTCTTTTTGATGAACCCTATAATTTCGATGGATGAAGAAACATTAAATTCTCCTAACGAAGAAATTTCGAAGGCAGTTAACTATTATTCCGATGATGAGATATCTCAATTATTTTGTGCCGGGTTGACTGAGACCTGGAAAGAAGAGTTTGAAAAACTACAACATGATTTGTCGTCTTGGTTTGAGCGAGGCGATAATGGGAAAATTGTTTGTTTGTATTCTGATAGTCTGGGTCGTGAAGAAAAATATAAGGTCTTGGCAAACAAAGATTGCATGCAGACTGGGGGACAGGCATTTCCTTCCACTACATCAGTTATGTGGCAATTTTAGAGAATTTTTGTATATAGGTGAATTATGGAAGATGAAAGATCAGACCATCCTTTAGCTGGGTATGTTCCTGGTGACCTGCTAGACCGAATCCAAAACCGTCCAGACATTCCTAAATCTGTGGTGGATTTTATTGATAGAATTGGAATTATCGGTCCCCAAGATCTCGCAAATTCACGGTTCGCTCGCTTTGAGCTGCAAACATTTTTACATAATACATACAATATTAACCGAATTACCGCGCTCGAACTTGCTTTGGAATTGCAGACGAACTATCCAGAAGTTTTTCGAAATATCGAGGTCATTCCTGAGGAAAAACTGAAGAATCCAAACTATGGGTATTTCGCGTCAGTCCAGGGTTTGATTAGTGATTTTGGGTTCTCTCCTGATGAAGCGGCCGATTTTGCGAGTAAATCCCCCGAGCTTTCAGCAGCAATTACGACAGGAGTGATTGATATTGGGACAATGCCGGAGGACGATATCGAATTCGAGCCGGTTGACCCTCCAGACCCCGGACCTGGCGATGGTAGCCCTAGTGGGTTAGGGCCAAGCGACAGCCCCACAGGTCCAGAAGGCCCTACGCCGGGAGGCGGCGGTTTTTCCGGGAACAAGGGCGGTTCAGATAGCTCCGACAACAGCGGTAGCGGTGACCCCGGCCCAGGCGATCCTGGCGGGGACGGCGGGGGGAGTTCGCCCGGTCATGGCAACGGTGGAGGACTCCACCCCATCATTCTTGATCTTGACGGTGACGGAGTCGAGCTTGTCGATATCGAAACATCGACTGCTTTTTATGACATTAATGGTGACGGCTATAGAACCCTTTTAGGATGGGCAGCAGCCGATGATGGATTTCTTGCCTATGATCTTGATCCTACAGGTGAAATTTCCCAAGCAGCAGAAATCAGTTTTATAAGTTATGTCGAAGGAGCACAGACTGATCTTGAAGGATTAGCGTACTTCGATAGCAATACTGACGGTATTCTGGATTCAAATGATGCGGAATGGTCCAAATTTGGTGTCTGGCAGGACCTTGATCAGGACGGTGAAACCGACGACGGTGAATTCAAATCCCTTGCCGACTGGAACATTACATCCGTCAATTTGACTTCTGACGGAGTTGCGCAGGATATCGGTTCCAATCATTCATTTGGTACCGGTCAATATACGACAACTGTTGGAACCACGAGTACCAACCATGATTTTTATGATGCGTCACTTTCAACTTCGCTGTTTGGTTACAAAACCAACACCGACGGTAGTTTTGAGCTTCAAACAGAAGATGGCTCGGACGTTTATTTGGATGGCCGATTCAGCGATCTGGATGTGGATTTGGGAAAACTGGGATATCTGGCCGGTTTCGGGTTTGATGGCGAAGATATTCTGAGCGCCGGGCTCGCATCTGATGTGTTGCTTGATGGCGGTGAGGGTAACGATACGCTGTCGGGCGGCGTTGGGGATGACTGGTTATTGGGCGGAGCCGGCGTTGATCAGCTAAATGCTGGTGATGGCGATGATGTTCTGATTATTGACGCAGACGATTTGCTTTTGGGTTCTGTTGTTGGTGGCAGCGGCTATGATATCGCCCTTCTGGAGACAGATGAAACGACACCTGACAGTGTCAGTATTGATTTCAAGGCAAGTGGGCTGGAGGCCGTTATTACGGGTGGTGGCGATGATACGCTAACATCCTCATTCATCTCTACCGACCTGACAGAAACACAGAGTATTGATGCCTATCTTGATGGAGGCGCGGGGAACGATACACTGACAGGTGGTGATGGCGCAGATCGTTTAATTGGCGGCAGTGGAGCAGACACCCTTAGTGGCGGTGCGGGTGATGACACTCTGTTTATTGATTCCAGTGATGCTGCAACGGATATCTCCGGCGGCGATGGAAATGATACGGTATATATTCAGGATTCTGTGGGTGTAACGCTCGACCTGACGGCGCGGGGGATTGAGAACGCCTTTGGCGGCGATGGAGATGATTCTCTCAGCATTACATCTTCAACGGATGCGATGCTTGATGGCGGCGCGGGCAACGATATACTGACCGGAGGTTCCGGCAATGACACACTTTCAGGAGGTATTGGGAATGACAGTCTGACCGGAGGTCAGGGAGATGATACTTACTATTATGGCTGGGGATATGAATCCGATACGATCAACAATACTGATTCCGGGTATTCGACCGCCAGCGATATTGTCTGGCTGACGTATTATGTTGGCCGCTTCGATACCACATTTTCCCGTGCAGGCGACGACCTCAAACTTACTTTATCCGGTTCAACAACCGACGATACACTCACCATCGAGGACTGGTTTACAGACAGCACGAAGCGCGTCGATTATTTCTATTATTCCGGCCTTGAGAATTCTTACGCCTTCGTCGGTGACGACAACGCCACCTATTTTACAGCCCAGACCGACGACAACTACGCCTTCTGGGGCTTGGGCGGCAACGACACGCTGACCGGCGCAGGAGGTCATGATATTCTGGTCGGTGGCGTGGGAAGTGATTCCCTCGACGGTGGAACGGGTGGTTCCGACACCGCCAGCTACGAAGGCTCCAGTGCAGGCGTCACGGTCAACCTTCTCGCCGACACCGCATCCGGCGGCGATGCTGCGGGTGATACGCTCGATAATATCGAGAATGTGTATGGTACGGCGTATGCTGATGTCCTGACGGGTGACGGCAACGACAACATCCTGACCGGTAACGAAGGTAACGATACGCTCACGGGCGGCGCCGGGAACGATACACTGATCGGCGGTGCAGGTGCGGACTCTATAGATGGCGGGGCTGGCATCGACATTCTGTCTTATGCCGGTGCGGGGGATTCTGTTGCCGAGACCGGTGTCTCCATCGACCTTAATCTCGGCACCACGTCCGGCGTTGATGCGGCGGGCGATACGATCACCAATGTCGAGAACATCACGGGGAGTTTCTACGCGGATACCATCATCGG